>JBDKRY010000215.1:0-12493 GCA_039683155.1 Proteiniphilum sp. | reverse complement strand
TGTGAGCAGATCAATGATCACCCCTGTGTATTGGTGGTGGAGGATGATGACGATCTGAGACAATTTATCCGGTCGATTCTCGAAAGTGAATACGAGGTGCATGAAGCATCGAATGGAAAAGAGGGGTTTGAAAAAGCAATGGAGCTGATTCCCGACTTCATTGTCAGTGACATCATGATGCCGGAAGTAGACGGGATAGAATTGCTTGAAAGTGTTCGCAAAAATATCCACACAAGCCATATCCTCTTTTTGCTGCTCACGGCAAAAACAACACTCGACAGTAAGCTGGAGGGTTTTGAACAAGGGGCGGATGAGTACATTACCAAGCCTTTCAGCGTCTCTTATTTTAAAGCGAGGGTCAAAAACCTGCTGCAACGTAGAAGCGAATTGCAGCGCTATTACAGAAACTTGAATCATACCTCTCCTGTTGCTTTTGCACAGGCAAAGGAGACAAAAGGCACCCCGGTCAATGAAAAAGAGCTTGCTTTCATCCGATCTGTCAACACATTTATTGAATCTCATCTCGGCGATAACGATTTTGTGATTGAGGATATGGCTGTGGAGATGGGAATGAGCCGTACCGTTTTCTTTAAAAAGTTGAAGGGTCTCACGGGACTTGCTCCCATTGAATATGTCCGCGATGTGTTGATGCAGCATGCAGCAGAATTTCTTGAGCAGGGTGATTATGCAATTAAAGAGGTGTCTTATATGGTGGGAATGAGCGATGCCAAGTATTTCACCAAATGTTTCAAGAAGAAGTTTAATATGACGCCCAGCGAATATAAAAAAATATATCGCAAAGAGAAAATCATCCAATGAAACGATATGAGCGTTACTATACGATGACCTGGATGAGATTGGTCATTCGCAACAAAACTGATAAACTGTGTTCGATCACAGAAGACCCATTGAACCCTGTTTCGGTACTTTCAGGCACAAATAATTTTGAGTAATATTATTTTATGCAGACTTGAACTCCGATTAAAAATCAGTTAAAGCTTTGAAAACCTTTTATAAAAGGTCAAACGAAAGTGGTACAAATTAAATTACAAAGGCTTTGGTCGAAATAAAATAAAATACCTAACTTTGAATTTTCAACCATATGCCGTACTTTTGTGCACGAGAACAGTGAAACGTCATACGAATTAATGTAAAAAAATATATCCTATGAAGAGTTTTATACACGAAGACTTCCTGCTGCAGACAGATGCAGCCAGACAACTGTACCATGATCATGCAGAGAAACAACCTATTATCGACTATCATTGTCATTTAAACCCTGCTTATATTGCAAACGACTATCTGTTTGATAATCTGGGTCAGCTATGGCTCGAGGGGGATCATTACAAATGGCGTGCGATGCGGACCAACGGAATTGAAGAAAAGTATTGTACCGGCAAAGAGACCTCCGACTGGGAAAAATTCGAGAAATGGTCAGAAACGGTTCCCTATACCATGCGGAACCCATTGTATCACTGGACCCATCTGGAGTTGAAAAGGGCTTTTGGGGTGGATAAGCTCCTGAACCCGGAAACGGCAAAAGAGATTTATGATGTGTGTACCGAAAAGCTTCGTACACCGGAATACTCCGCCCGTGGGTTGATGAAAAAATTTAAGGTGCAGGTTGTTTGTACAACAGACGATCCGGCAGACACCCTTGAACATCATATTTCATTACAAGAAGAAGGTTTCGAAATTAAAGTGCTGCCTACATGGAGGCCGGATAAAGCCATGGCGGTGGAAAATCCAAAAGAATACCGGGCCTATGTGGAAAAATTAGCAGATGTGTCGGGTGTAACAATTCATAAATTCAGCGATCTGATTGAAGCACTCCGCAACCGTCATGATTTTTTCGCAAGTGTGGGATGTAAATTGTCTGACCACGGAATTGAAGAGTTTTATGCAGAACCCTATACAGAAACAGAAATAGCGCAAATTTTCGATAAAGTGTATGGTGGCAAAGAGCTGACAAAAGAGGAGATATGGAAATTCAAATCAGCCATGCTGCATGAAGGTGCAGTAATGGATTGGGAAAATGGTTGGACCCAGCAATTCCATTATGGCGCCATTCGCAACAATAACACCCGACTGTTTAAACAGCTGGGACCGGATACAGGGTTCGATTCGATCGGAGACTTTACGGTAGCCAAAGCGATGAGTCGTTTTTTTGATCAGTTGGATAAAGAGAACAGACTGACAAAAACCATCGTTTACAACCTCAACCCAAAAGACAATGACATGGTCGCAACCATGATCGGAAACTTTCAGGATGGTTCTGTTGCGGGGAAAATTCAGTTCGGATCGGGTTGGTGGTTCCTCGATCAAAAAACCGGCATAGAGGCACAAATAAACGCTCTCTCTAATCTGGGACTCCTGAGCCGTTTCGTGGGAATGCTTACCGACTCACGCAGCTTTGTCTCTTACCCGAGGCATGAGTATTTTCGGCGTATCTTATGTAACCTCATAGGCAATGACGTGGAGAACGGACTGCTTCCTTCTTCCGAAATGGATTTCCTGGGGAAGATGGTAGAAGACATATCCTATCATAACGCAAAGAATTTTTTTAATTTTTAAAAACAGGTATAATGAAACTTGAAAAATACAGCATTGGTGTGGGCGACCGTTTCACGCATCAGGGAAAAGCTCAGCTGAGAGCTATCATGAAAGCAAATGAAAAAGGATTGCATATCAGCCCCGTTTGGAACAAGTCGAACAGGGAACATATCTATGTAGGCACAGAGCCGGCTGATACCCGAAAAGAGGCTGATGAGGCGGTGAAAGCACTCGGCTTCAAGGGTCTTTACTTTGTGGATGCTGACCATATCAACCTCACTACCGTAGCAAAATATGTGGAGGTTTCAGACTTCTTCACCCTCGATGTGGCCTCCTTTATTGGTAAGGAGAGCAGCAAAGAGGAGGTGCAAGCTTTTGTAGCTTCCTCTGAGAAGTATATGGGAGAATTGGAGATTCCCGGCATGGAGGCTCCATTACAGGTGTCCAAAGAGCTGTTGGAGTCTATCGCCTCCAAGTTCCTGGCAGCCACACAACACGCATCTGAGATCTATGCCTATTTACAAAAAGAAAAGGGTGAATGCAATTTCATTACCGAGGTCTCCATGGATGAGGTTGAATCGCCTCAGACACCCATCGAAATGCTTTTCATATTGAAAATGCTTGCTGATAAGGGCGTTCCCGCACAAACGATTGCTCCCAAATTTACCGGCCGCTTCAACAAGGGAGTCGACTATGTGGGCGACTTGGATCAGTTTGCAAAAGAGTTTGAAGAGGATGTGCTGGTAATCGACTATGCCGTCCGTGAGTTTGGCTTGCCACAGGAGCTGAAGCTCAGCGTCCACTCCGGCAGCGACAAGTTTTCCATCTACCCCATTATGGCCGATATCATTCTGCGCCACGACAAAGGGTTGCACCTGAAAACGGCCGGTACCACCTGGCTGGAAGAGGTGATCGGGCTGGCTGTAGCAGGCGGTGAAGGACTGGAGCTGGCAAAGAAGATTTACGAGAGCTCCTACAACCGGCAGGAAGAATTGTGTGCCCCTTATGCCGATGTAATTGATATTGATGGTTCTAAACTCCCTTCGGTAGAGGAAGTGAATGGCTGGACGGGTGAGAAGTTTGCAAATACCCTTCGCCATATTCCCGGTCATGCCGATTACAACTCCAATTTCCGTCAGCTGATCCATGTGGCTTACAAGGTTGCTGCAGAGATGGGGAGCAGCTATACTTCCCTGCTGGAGAAATATGCTGATGTGATTGGTTCCTGTGTGGAAGAGAATATTTACGACAGACATTTGAGAAGATTATTTGCGATTTAAGCATCATTGAAAGTACCGACAAATTTCCAGGTTGTTTTCTCGTTTTTAGAAGGGAGTTTCCGTGATTTAACCCCTGTCAGTAGGGTAAACGATTTATATTTGTCGGTATCAACAACTAAATACAACATACTATGTACGAATTTTTTGATATCAGCGGAAAAGTAATTGCAATAACTGGTGGAACAGGTGTTTTGGGCACTTCAATGGTAGAATACCTGGCAGCTCACGGAGCCCATGTAGCTGTGATGGCCCGCAACATAGAGAAGGGTAACCGGTTAATCAGAAAAGTAAAGGATGAAGGCGGAGAGGCCATATTTCTGCAAACAGATGTAACGGATGAGGCCGTTCTGAAACAAAATGCCAAAGAAATTGCAGAAAAATATGGTACCATTGATGTACTGATCAATGGTGCCGGTGGGAATATGCCGGGGGCAACTATCGGACCGAACAACAACATTTTCGATCTGAAGATGAATGACTTCCGCAAGGTTGTCGATCTGAACCTGATGGGAACAGTTATACCCACGGTTGTTTTTGCCGAATATATGGTAAAGGCGAAAAAGGGAAATATCGTGAACATCTCTTCAGCCTCTGCCCTGCGTCCGCTGACCCGTGTAGCCGGATATGGTGCCGCCAAGGCTGCGGTCACCAATTTCACCAAATATATGGCAGGTGAGCTTGCCACCAAGTTTGGGGAAGATTTCCGTGTGAACGCGTTGTGTCCCGGATTCTTCATTACGGAGCAAAACAGAACATTGCTCGCCAACGCTGATGGATCCTATTCCGACAGAGGACATACCATCATCGCGCATACTCCCTTCCGTCGTTTTGGTAATCCCGAAGATCTCTTGGGTACGCTTCACTATCTGGTGAGCGATGCCTCCAGGTTTGTCACAGGAACGGTAGCCATCGTGGATGGCGGCTTTGATGCCTTTAGTATATAAATTTGCGGTCAGCTTTCAGCTCTTAGCAATCGCAATTCAAATATCCCAAATCTCAAATTAAACATGTCTCTCGAATTAAAACAAAATTGCAAATATGCGTTGGTTGTACCCACCAGCATGGGGGTACGCATTACACCGGTGAACGCCCAGCCGGTGCAGAGTACGAACTTGTTTCAGATGCAGGCTACCAGTGCCGAAACAAATGTGGCCAGCATCTCCTCTTACCTGGGACTTCCGGTAAAGGTGCTTACCACCTTTGTGAAAGACAGCCCTGTCGCTGCTTTTATCAAAGCCGATTTGCGCGCACGGAATATGGATTATGAAGGCCCGGAAGTACCTCAGGGCGATCCCTGGGGATACCGGCACCAGTTTAATATTGCCGACAGCGGTTTCGGACTGCGCGGGCCGCGGGTGCTGAACGACCGGGCCGGCGAGGTAGGCAGGACATTGAATGTAAAAGATTTCGACCTGGACAGAATATTTGGGAAAGAGGGCGTGCAGATTGTGCACCTCTCCGGCCTTATCGCTGCACTGTCTCCCGAAACAAGCAATTTCTGCCTCGAGATTGCCCGCTTTGCAAAAAAACATGGGACGCTGATATCATTTGATCTCAATCACAGAGCCACTTTCTGGAAAGGTCGTGAGAAAGAACTTCACGTGGTCTTCACTGAAATAGCCTCTCTCTCCGATATCCTCATTGGAAACGAAGAAGATTTTCAGTTGTGCCTCGGTATTGAAGGCCCTGAAGCAGGAGGTGAAAATATCGAAGATACGATGGGTGCATTCAAAGGAATGATACTGAACGCAAAACGCGCTTTTCCGAATGTGACTGTTTTTGCCAATACATTGCGGGAAGTGATCAGTGCCAATGAACATCTCTGGGGAGCCATTGTTTATGAAGATGGAACATGGCATGAAGCACCTCTGCGTAAAATCAACGTGATGGACCGCATTGGCGGAGGTGATGGATTCGTAGGCGGATTGCTTTACAGCATCCTGAAAGGAATGGAGTCGGAAAAATGGATTCAGTTTGCCTGGGCGAGCGGCGCTCTGGCCACCACATTCCTTACCGACTATGCCCAACCTGCCGATGAAGAGGTAATCTGGAGCATCTGGAAAGGTAATGCACGTGTGAAGAGATGATTTAACGATGTGATAATTCGGGAAATGTGACAATATGCCAATGAATTATGATCCATTGTTAAATTGATAAATAGAAAGAGCCTTGATTCTTGGTCTAAAAATCTATATAAAAAAAATGAAAGAAAAAGCAGATATTGGATTGATCGGATTGGCCGTGATGGGTGAGAATCTGGTACTGAATATGGAAAGTAAGGGTTACACCGTGGCCGTATTCAACAGAACTGTTTCCAAAGTGGACGACTTTCTGGAAGGGAGAGGCAAAGGCAAAAACTTCATCGGAGCCCACTCATTGGAAGAGTTTGTATCTTCCATCGAACGTCCCCGCAAAGTGATTATGCTGGTAAAAGCAGGCAAGCCGTTGGATGATTTTATTGAACTATTGATTCCGCTGCTTGAACCGGGAGACATTATTATTGATGGCGGAAACAGCCATTTTCCGGATACGATGCGCAGGGCAGCATATGTGGAAAGCAAAGGACTGCTCTATGTGGGAACAGGCGTTTCCGGCGGCGAGGAGGGAGCGTTGAAAGGTCCGTCAATGATGCCGGGTGGTTCTCCCGCAGCATGGCCCCACGTAAAAGAAATTTTTCAGGCCGTAGCCGCGAAAGTGGATGACGGTGTGCCCTGCTGTGACTGGGTGGGCGAGAATGGTGCCGGTCATTTCGTGAAGATGGTGCATAACGGCATTGAGTACGGCGATATGCAGATCATCAACGAAGCCTATCACCTGATGAAAGATCTGCTCGGCATGGATGCTTTTGCACAGCATGAGGTATTCAAAAAATGGAACCGGGGCGTGCTCGACTCCTATCTGATTGAGATCACGACAGATATCCTGGCTTTTAAAGATAAGGATGGTACGCCGCTGGTGGAAAAGATACTCGATACCGCCGGTCAGAAAGGTACCGGTAAATGGACCGCCGTTACGGCGCTGGATCTGGGTATCCCGCTCACACTGATCGGCGAATCGGTCTTCTCACGTTGTCTCTCGGCACAGAAAGATCTGAGGGTAAAAGCTTCAAAAACCCTTATCGGCAAGAAACCGGATTTCAAAGGTGATAAACAGCAGTTTATTGATGATCTGGAAAATGCGATTTACGGAGCCAAAATTATCTCCTATGCGCAGGGATACGACCTGATTATGGAAGCCGCCAAAGAGTATGGCTGGAACCTCAACTACGGGGGCATTGCCCTGATGTGGCGCGGCGGTTGCATCATCCGTTCCCGCTTTTTGGGAGATATCAAAAAAGCATTCGATAATAATCCTGAACTGGAGAATTTGCTGCTTGATCCTTTCTTTAAGAACGCGGTTCAGTCGGCAGAGGAAAGCTGGCGCAGGGTATGTGCCACCGCATTGCTCAATGGGATACCCGTACCGGCAATCACGTCGGCTTTGGGCTACTACGACGGTTTTCGCAGCGAACGCCTTCCGGCCAATCTGTTGCAGGCGCAACGCGATTATTTCGGTGCGCATCAGTACGAACGCCTCGACAGTCCCCGTGGCAAGTTCTTTCATACCGACTGGACGGGACATGGAGGCAATACGGCATCCACAACGTACGATGTATAATGTTGGTGTGATGATGTACTTAATGTGCTAATGTACTTAATGTGCTAATGTGCTAATGTGCTAATGTGCTTAATGTACTTAATGTGCTAATGTGCCGATGTGTTGATGTGTTGATGTGTTGATTTGCTGATTTGAGGATTCGTTGATTCGATCAGATATCGCAAATCCCACATTCCACATCCCGCATCCCAAATTCCAGATAGGATGATTTATTACGAAAACGGTTCTTCTCAAACCGATTTGTCACGTGACGACTTGAAGAAAGGACTGTATGAAGCATTATCTATTTTGGGGGAACGGCGGAAGATCCTGGCCGTTCCGCCCGATTATACCCGTCTGCCCGGCAGAGCGGGAGAGTTGACGGAGATGACATGGGAGTTCTACGGTGAAAAACTTACCGATATCCTTCCCGCATTGGGAACACATACGCCCATGACGACCCGTCAGATCGATCATATGTTCGGTAAAACACCGAAAGCACTTTTTCGGGATCATGACTGGCGCAACAACGTGGTCACATTGGGCGAGGTGCCGGCGGAATATATCCGGGAAGTGTCGGAAGGAAAGGCCGATTTTGCTTGGCCGGCACAGGTCAACAGACTGCTTGTCGAGGGAGGTTTCGATCTGATTCTCTCCATTGGTCAGGTGGTTCCCCACGAGGTAGTGGGTATGGCAAACTACAATAAGAACATCCTGGTGGGTACCGGAGGCAGCGAAGGGATCAACAAGAGCCACTATATCGGTGCCGTCTATGGCATGGAGCGGATGATGGGACGCGCCGATACACCGGTGCGGCGGGTGTTCAACTACGCGACCGAAAAATATTTGAAAAACTTACCCATTGTCTACGTCCTCACGGTAGTAGGTATAAACGGGAAGGGAGAGCAGCAGACTTACGGATTGTTTGTGGGAGATGATCCCGATGTGTTCGACCGCGCTGCAAAACTATCACTGGAAGTCAATTTTGTAATGGTAGAGAAGCCATTGAAGAAGGTTGTTGTTTGGCTCGATCCCACGGAATTCAAGAGTACATGGCTGGGTAACAAATCGATTTACCGCACCCGCATGGCCATAGCCGATGAGGGAGAGCTAATCGTCCTGGCACCGGCCCTGAAAGAGTTCGGAGAGGACAAGGCAATCGATCGCCTGATCCGTAAGTATGGCTATTTTGGTACACCCCGTACCTTGAAAGCGGTAGCCGAGGACCCGGTACTCCGGGATAATCTGGGAGCAGCCGCGCACCTTATCCATGGCTCATCGGAGGGTAGATTCTCCATCACCTACTGTCCCGGCAAAGAATCGGGAAATCTTACCCGGCTGGAGATCGAAAACGTCGGTTTCCAGTGGGGTGATATCGATAAAGCGTTGCAAAAATATCAGCTATCTCATCTCAAAGAGGGATTCAATACCCTTCCCGACGGTGAAGAGATCTATTACATCTCCAGTCCTGCCTTGGGATTGTGGGCATACAAGGATCGGTTTGAATAATGCGCACTGCATACAAATTCAGCTCTTAAAAAGGAAATGTAATCATTCATTTCCTTCCTCAGACTGGTTTTTTTATCTTTGAATATCCGTATCAGGATCTGTAAATTGAAAGACAACAATTAATATAATTATCATGACAACTAGAAGAGAATTTATCAGAAATGCAGCGCTGGCTTCCGCCGGACTGGCAATCAGTGGTATATCGACTAAAGCCAATGCCGCGAGTTACAGTAGAGTTGTGGGCGCCAGTAAAAAAGTAAACCTGGCTCAGATTGGTATCGGAAACAGAGGGTGGGAAGTCATCAGCGAATTGGATAAAACCGGACTGGCCAACGTCGTGGCCTTGTGTGACGTGGATCTGGGGGCTGAACATACCCAGAAAGCACTGGCCAAATTTCCGAACGCGAAACGGTTCAAGGATTTCCGGGAGATGTTCGACAAAATGGGGAACGAGATTGAGGCGGTGGCCATTGCAATCCCCGACTTTGCTCATTTCCCGGCAGTGATGATGGCAATGGCCGAAGGAAAGCATGTGTATGTGGAGAAACCGCTGAGCCGCACTTTCCTTGAATCGGAACTGATCATGAAGGCAGCCAGAAAATATCCTAAAGTAGTCACCCAGATGGGAAACCAGGGCCACTCCGAGGCCAATTACTTTCAGTTCAAAGCCTGGAAAGAAGCAGGTATCATCAAGGATGTGACGGCCATTACTGCCCATATGAATAACCCGCGCCGCTGGCATGGCTGGGACCCGAACATCAAGAAATTCCCTGCCGCAGAACCGGTTCCCGAAACACTGGACTGGGATACCTGGCTGATGGCCCGTGATTATCACGATTACAACAAGGACTTTCACTACGGTCAGTGGCGCTGTTGGTATGATTTTGGTATGGGAGCACTGGGTGACTGGGGTGCGCATATTATTGATACGGCCCATGAGTTTCTTGACCTGGGTTTGCCCGAAGAGGTAGTGCCGGTAAGACTCAGCGGGCATAACGATTATTTCTACCCGATGTCGAGTACCATTGCGTTCAAATTTCCGAAACGGGGCAATATGCCGCCGGTGGTGATCACCTGGTACGATGGCCTAGATAATATCCCTGCTGTACCCGAAGGATATGGTGTATCGGAGATTGATCCCAATATCCCGACAGTTGCAGGCGGAAAAATACAGCCGGCCAAACTGAACCCCGGAAAAGAGATCTATAGCAAGGAATTGACCTTTAAAGGCGGATCGCATGGCAGCACGCTGAGCATCATCCCGGATGAGAAAGCCAAAGAGATGGAGAAGAAGCTGCCGGAGGTACCGAAGAGTCCCTCCACCCACTTTGCCAACTTCCTGCTGGCCTGTCAGGGAAAAGAGAAGACCCGCTCTCCGTTTGAAATATCGGCTCCCTTGAGTCAGGTATTTTGTCTGGGTGTGGCTGCACAGCGACTGAACAGGAAGATCGTTTTCGACAGGGAAACCAAACGTGTCACCAACGATGCCTTTGCCGATGCTTTCCTCGCCGGAGAGCCGCCAAGAAAAGGGTGGGAAGATTTTTATGTGATCTGAGATGTGAGATCCGGGATGTGAGAAGGGGAAATTGGGATCCGGAATGTCGGGCCATGGATTCGGATCTGGGATTCGGACAGGAGTATCGTACATCATTCCTCAGGCTTCGCCTTTTGGGCGAACAGCATCCGGGATCATTTTATAACAGAGAATGAATGAATAAACAAGAATAATAAGATGAAAAAAAATTGTGTATTACTGATTGCAATGATGATTGTTATTTCAGCTTCGGCTCAGGAGCCGAAATGGCAGGATCTGTTCAACGGGCGCAATCTGCGCGGATGGACGAGATTGAACGGCACTGCTGAATATAAGGTACAGGATAACACCATTACGGGGATTTCCAAAATGAATACGCCCAACACCTTCCTGGCCACGAATAAGATGTATGATGATTTTATTCTGGAATTTGATTTTAAGGTTGATGAAGGATTAAACTCGGGCGTACAGTTCCGCAGCAACAGCCTGAAAGAATTTAAGGATGGACGGGTGCATGGATATCAATTCGAGATCGACGCCTCTGCACGGGCATGGACGGGAGGTATTTATGACGAGGCGCGCCGCGGCTGGTTGTACCCGCTGACAGGTAATCCTGCCGGCCAGAAAGCCTTCAGGAACGGTGAATGGAACAGTGCCCGTATCGAAGCTATCGGTAATTCCATCCGCACATGGGTGAATGGTGTGCCGTGTGCCGATTTGCTGGACAATACCACCTCATCGGGATTCATTGCGCTGCAGGTACATGCAATCAGTGATGCCGCGCAGCAAGGGAAAACCGTTTCATGGCGAAATATCCACATCCTCACGGAAGATCTTGACCGCTTTCAGTCCCCGGAAGAGAAGGATATCCCCCAAATCAATCAGATTGCCAACACCCTCTCCGATCGGGAAGCCAAAGAGGGATGGAAGCTGCTGTGGAACGGGAATGATACCGAGGGCTGGCGCGGAGCCAAGCTCGATGGTTTTCCGGAAAAAGGATGGATTATTGAGGATGGCATCCTGAAAGTAGTAAAGGGTACCGGCGGCGAATCGACCAATGGTGGAGATATTGTCACAACCCGTCCCTATAAAAACTTTGTGTTGAAAGTGGACTTCAGGATTACTGAAGGGGCTAACAGCGGCATTAAATATTTCGTCGATACCAATCTGAACAAAGGGGAAGGGTCTGCCATCGGGTGCGAGTTTCAGATTCTTGATGATAAAAAACACCCGGATGCGAAACTGGGTGTTGCAGGCAACAGAACGCTGGGTTCATTGTATGACCTGATCGCAGCTCCGGAAGATAAACCCTACCGGAACGGTTTTTTCAATACGGCCATGGTGGTTGTCAAGGGAAACCACGTAGAACATTGGCTGAATGGCGAAAAAATTATAACCTATGAACGGAACAACCAAATGTGGGAGGCGCTGGTAAATTACAGCAAATACAAAGACTGGCCCAATTTTGGGAACGCTGAAGAGGGTCTTCTTCTTTTGCAGGATCACGGCGACGAAGTGTGGTTCCAGAATATCAAGATAAAAGAGCTGTAAGAAGATAATACTTGCATCAAACCGTCGGTAACACCGGCGGTTTTTTTTGATCCGGGAAGGAAAATATTACCTGTATGTTGTAAAACGGAATTGTTTTTTTTGTATTTAACTGTCTTTATTTTGTTATTTGTGTTTTTTATATATCTTTGTAACGTATAATGACACAGTTTGTTTCAATGAATCTTGAAACCGAGTCGTTACCATAACATTCAAAAAGTCACTTTAAAATCTGTTATTTAAACACATGCTAGTCACATTATTTAACTTTCTGTTTAACCGCAGCAACCGGGAGTTGTATCGACAGTTGGCTGCAAAACACCACACCACCTCGTGGCATGTGTACCGTATCGCGCACGGGAAGCAGCTTACATCAATGCGTGATGGTTGTATTTACCGGGAGCTCTATAGAACTGGTTATCTGAATTGATAG
>JBDKRY010000214.1:0-2758 GCA_039683155.1 Proteiniphilum sp. | reverse complement strand
CGGCCATCCTGAATTCCTCGAAGAATCTCTTTTCCGCTTTCCGCGAACCAAAACTGTCGTAGATGACACGCACCTCCAATCCTTCTTTGGCCTTTCGGATGAGGGCCTCCTGGAACTTTCTCCCTATCTCATCATCGAGGAAAACATAATATTCTACGTGAATATGTTTTTTCGCCTTCTCGATATCCGCAAGAAGATGATCGAATTTATCCTTCCCGTTTGTAAAAAGCTTTACATCATTCCCCCCGAGCAACGGGGTATAATCCATGTTTTTCAGCAGGCTCACGAGGTTGGCATGTGCTTCGGGAACGGAGACTTCCACAGGTGTTTGCATCTCATCCAGCGGGCGTTTCTTCAGCTTACTGTACATCCTACGGGAAATGAGATATTTTTTGGTAATGTCCTGTCCGAAAAAGACGTACCAGATGATGCCGACAAAAGGCAGAAAAACAACCGCCAGTATCCATGCCACTGTCTTGATGGGGTTCCGGTTCTCCGAAATCACCACCACCACGATACTTACCACGGTGAGGAGGTAGAGTATCTCCATGATCAGAATAAAAGTAGCGTTAATCTGCATCACTATAATCGATATTTCCCGTCGCTGATATCTTCCAGAATATTCAGGTAAGAGTGGTAACGGCTTTCACTGATATAACGATCTTCCACGGCTTTCAGTACGGCGCAGCCAGGCTCGTTCAGGTGCAGACAGTTGTAATATCTGCAATGCTGTGAGGTTTTGAATATCTCAGGAAAGTAGTGTGACACCTCTGCAGGAACCATGTCGATGGTTCCAAAACCTTTTATACCGGGTGTGTCAATGATAAATCCCCCGTTATTCAGTTCGATCATCACAGAGTAGGTGGTGGTATGCATCCCTTTGTGATGGTAACCGGAGATCTCCCCTGTTTTTTGCACGTTCTCGGCCCTCAATGCGTTGATGATACTCGATTTGCCTACACCGGAATGCCCCGCCAGCAGGATAATTTTTTCTTTGGTTATTTCTTTGATTTCCGGCAATCCTTCGCCTGTGACCAGGGAAGTCTTTACACAACGGTATCCGATAACGTTGTAGAGACGGATCAACCCATCCAGATATTCGACATCGTCTCCATTGTACAAATCGATCTTGTTAAAAACAAGGACAACCGGCACGCTGTATGCTTCGGCAGTAATCAGGAACCGGTCGATAAACACGGTGGTCGTTTCGGGATAACGCACCGTGATGCAAAGTAATGCCAAATCGATATTCGCCGCCAGAATATGGGCATGTTTGGAGAGGTTGGAAGCTTTGCGGACAATATAGTTTTTGCGGTTTTCGATATCGGTGATGAAGGCGGTACCATCGTGGTTTACATCCAAAAAAACCACATCGCCTACCACCACAGGGCTTGTGCTGCGAATGTCTTTGAGACGAAGGTTCCCCTTTGCTTTGCAAAGGAAATCGCTTCCGTGCGCTGTACGCACCAGGTAAGTGTTGCCGGTATTCTTGATGACCCGCCCTTTCACTCCCTTCAGGTTGCTTTCTTCTCCTCCTTTTGCCATTAAACGGTGAGAATTTCTTTTTCCTTACGGGCAAACATCTCATCTACCTTCTTGATGTAGACATCGTGCAGTTTCTGCAGTTCGTTCTCGCCATCTTTGCCCATATCTTCGGGAAGTCCCTCTTTGACTGCCTTTTTCAATTCGTCGATCCCTTCACGCCGGGCATTGCGGATGCTGATTTTGGCCTCCTCGGCTTCGTGCTTTGTCTGTTTTACCAGTTGCCTGCGACGTTCTTCCGTGAGGGGAGGTATCCCCAACCTGATCACCTCACCGTTGTTCTCGGGGGTGATACCCACATCGGAGTCCTGAATCGCTTTTTCCACTACTTTCAACATTGCTTTTTCCCATGGTTGCACCATGATGGTTTTTGCATCGGGTGTGGTCACCGTAGCCACGTTTGAAAGGGGTACCATGCTTCCGTAATACTCCACCCGGATCCCGTCGAGAATATGTGCATTGGCGCGTCCCGCACGAATGCGGGAAAAAGTTTCGTCCAAAAATTCGAGGGTCATCTGCATTTTCTCCTCGGCCTCTTTTCTGATTGTCGTTGTATCCATATGTAACTTATTTTGTTGTTTGTGGAAACAAAAATAGTGAAAATCAATGTACCATCGGCATCTTCTGCCGAAAGGATCATACCTTCCGATAAAATTCACTTCAGTTTACGCGGTTACTGGTTGGCGATAAACCATATCTGTTTTTTTGAACAGCAGTCCGGCCTTACCCAGTTCATGGCCCTCAGGCAGGAGTAATTCATTGCATATCAATATGTATTTTTGTTCGAATGCAATGAAAGAGACTTTTATTCTTTATTCTTTATTGGACATGGTTTCAGTCCGTTCGGCAAATGTTTTTATCTTGGCAGCGCTTTCTATGGCTTTCATGGCAATATCTTTTACCCCTTCTTCCGCACGGTTTGCCTTATCGCCATATTCTTTCAATTGTGCCTGCATCTCCTGTATTTTTTGTTGCAGCGATTCGATCATTTGATCGCGAAGGCGAATTTCCGCTTCATTCTGTTTGCTCGAGAGTTTAATTTCAAATTCGTATTTATTTTTCAAAACATTGGTAACCTCCTGTTCTTTGGCTTTCAGCGCTTTTTCCAATTCACCGGGAAAACCGGCTGCCTGTTTTCTTAAATCGTTCAGTTCGGCCTCTGCCATCTTCACAGCCTGTTCACGTTGCGATATTTCCTGTTCAAAAAAGCTTTTCT
>JBDKRY010000213.1:0-8862 GCA_039683155.1 Proteiniphilum sp. | reverse complement strand
TGAAACAAATCCTCATCGCAGAACAAATCGACCAGTATCTTTTCAATGGTAGTTGTATTAATGTTGCTGATAGATTGGAGAGGAGCTTCTGAAATCATGGGTTTTACAATGATAGGAGTGCCAGAATTGAATACATACTTTCCCAGAATATCAGCGTTGGGATTCATAAAAACATTGTTATATCTCTCTTTCAGATAAAGAAAAATGGATTCTATGCTCTCTTTTTCGACTTCGATCAAAGTGAAGTGGTTATTTGAAATATGTAACGAAAATTCATTCAACAATGATGTATTCCAAACACAAACGGTACTGTAAGGAAATTCGAAATGAATTTTTTTGTAAATAGATTTGGCCCTGTTGTCTAAATTGGGGACAAAAACAGTAGTTTTGCCAATCTTGTATACCCCACGCCCTTTACGTTCCAGGACACCTTTTGAAACCAAATAATAGAGTCTCCAATTGATCGTTGCTTGTTTTATATCAGGTTCAAGATTTCGATAAAAACTGGCGATATCGCTGGTTTTGAAGGCTTCCTTGTCTCCAAAACAGTTCTTTAACTTGCTGATATGTAGTCTGTCGTTTGCTATAACGTTGTGCGTTTAGTCGTACAAATATAAATCTATATTTCGGCAATATGAAATAAATATTGCCAATTATTTGATTATCTGTTTTTGAATCGTTGCAGAAAATAGAAATGAGCAGAGTGAATGATACTGTTCCAAAAAGTGCGTCTGAATAGATAAAAAAAGAACATGGTCTAAAAACTATATTTTTTATTTCTTTAACTCCATGAGCAGCGATTATGCGCAATGTGGGTTAAATATTTTATACAAAAAGCAGTAATGAATGCCATTTTTTTGTACGTTTGTGTTGCGTGTGCCAGATGAGGACACCCAAATAATAATTGCTATGAGAAAACTTTTGCTGTCCGGACTCATTTTTGCTTCCACCTTTGCCTATTCACAGAGTAACAATGGAAACGGGATGCTCTATCTCGATGAAAACCAACGCCCTGTGTACCGGGAAAACATTGTTATCCCTGACGTGAGGGGATACAAAGTACTGAAATGCGACTTCCATACGCATACCGTTTTTTCTGACGGTCATGTATGGCCCAACGTTCGCAATCAGGAGGCATGGGAAGAGGGCCTCGATGCACTGGCCATCACCGACCACATTGAATACACTCCCCACAGGGAAGATGTGAACGTAGCTCACAACCGTGGATATGAGTTGCTGAAGGATGATGCCGCGAAAAACAACCTCATCCTGGTAAAGGGAAGTGAGATCACTCGCAGCACCCCGCCCGGACATTTTAACGCCATCTTTATCGACGATGCTTCAGGTTTTATTGAAGAGAGATCCAGCGAAAAGGATCGGGCAGCTGTAATGAAAGCTGTTGAACAGAATGCCTTTATCTTCTGGAACCACCCGGGATGGCAACCCGGCATTGAGGGGTCGTACGAGTGGATCGACCTGGTGGATGATCTCTACCGGAACAAGGCACTTCATGGCATTGAGGTGATCAACGGCTTCGCTATCCATCTGAAAGCCCTCGACTGGTGTATCGACAAAGGGCTGACAGTGATGGGGTCATCCGACATCCACAATCTGGTGGCACATGACTACGACAGAAGCAAGGATTACGTGCATCGTTCCATGACGCTGGTGATGGCAAGTGAACGTACTCCTGAAGCGATCCGTGAAGCGCTCGATGCAGGCAGAACCGTTGCCTGGGCAAGCAAATTCCTGGCAGGGAAAGAGGAACATCTGCGTGCACTCTTCTGGGCATGCGTGGAACTGTCGCCCTCACACTATACTGAGGTAAAAGTCAATGGAAACACGATGAACTACTATGAGATCAGAAACAACAGTGATCTCTATTTTGAGCTTGCGCTGAAAGAAGGGAACGGCACAAGACGCGTGGTCCTTTACCCGCGGTCGGCACAGTTAATCTCTGCACCCGCCGGGACAACATCGCTCACCTATGATGTCACCTCAACCTATGTCAGAAGCGACCGGCACCTCTCAGTACAACTGCCGTTAAGATAACGATCAGGAGACAGTTCACAGATTACCTCACACTTTTCAGCAGTGGCCCACAAATCACTTCGCAGAATAAAATATTGTCTTATGAAAAATCGTCTATTTTTACCCTGTTTCTTTATTTTATTTACTTGTTTACAGGCATTTTCTCAGCCTGCAAGGCAATTGGTACAGGTGATCGTGACCCCGGATAAAGCCGATTGGACTTACGAAAAAGGTGAGCAGGCCCAATTTCAGATCACGGTGCTGAAAAACAATGTTCCGTTGGAAGGCATTGACGTGAAATACAGTATTGGCCCAGAATTGATGGATGCATGGGAAAAGAAAACCGTTATACTTAAGAAAGGAATAGCTACAATAAAAACCAAACAGTTTAGTGAAGCCGGTTTTTTGCGTTGCCACGCATCGGTAGAGGTAGATGGAAAAACCTACTCCTCCTACGCGACTGCCGGATTTTCTCCGGAACAGATTAAGCCGACCACTACACTGCCATCCGACTTCGAACAGTTTTGGGATGGAGCTAAAACAGAATTAGCCAAAGTACCCATGAAACCTGTATTAACTCTGATGCCCGAACGATGCACCGACAAAGTGGATGTGTATCATGTGAGCATCGACAATATCAAAGGTAAGATTTACGGCATCTTATGTAAACCCAAAGCCGAAGGGAAATATCCGGCTATCCTGCATGTCCCGGGTGCAGGTATCCGCCCCTACTACGGCGATATATGGAGTGCTGAAAACGGGATCATCACCTTCCAGATCGGCATTCACGGTATTCCGGTTAACCTTGAACAAAAGGTGTACGACAATCTGGGTTCCGGTGCGCTCAATGGCTACCAGACCGCCAATCTGGACGACAAAGACAATTATTATTACAAACGCGTTTACCTCGGCTGCGTAAGGGCTGTAGACTTTATCGAATCACTCGAATGTTTTAATGGCCGGGATATCGCGGTAACAGGCGTAAGCCAGGGTGGAGCGCTTTCCATTATCACCGCAGCACTGGACAACCGTATCGATTATCTGGCTGCCTTCTACCCGGCTCTTTCCGACTTAACCGGCTATCTGCACGGCCGTGCCGGGGGATGGCCCCACATGTTCAAAGACAATTTCACCAATAAACCAGAAAAAGTGGAAACCTCAAAATATTACGATGTGGTGAATTTTGCCCGCTTCGTCAAAGTGCCCGGGTGGTATAGCTGGGGATATAACGACAATGTATGCCCGCCCACATCGATGCACGCCGCCTATAATGTCATTCCCGGAACTAAAGAGTTACATCTTTTCCAGGAAACCCAACACTGGACTTTCCCCGAACAGCAGGAGCAGAAAAACAACTGGTTATTCAAAAACCTTTTGAAATAAAAACGTACCGGTAAACCATTCATACCACAGGTAAAATGGTTATTTCATATAGACCCACCACAGGTTTGGGTCGGCCGTCCCATGAAACAGGTATTTATTGATGATATATAAAAAAAAGAAATCAAAGATGATACTGGGGGTTTGGGGTGCAGCTCATTCGGCCGCCGTCGCCTGAAAATCGAGGAGCGAAGGCGACTCAATTCGAAATCGAGGAGCGAAGGCGACTCAAGACGACTAATGTAATTGAACTTTTAATTTAGATGCTATGAAACGATTTAATTTGGTTATCCCGGCGAAATGGGCCGGTATCGGTTCCTTGGCATTACTTGGCGCCTGCCAGAACCAGGAGAAAGAGCCCCAACGGCCAAACATCATCTTCATCATGAGCGATGATCACGCCTATCAGGCAATCAGCGCTTACGGATAAGGACTAAACGAAACACCCAACATCGACCGGCTGGCTGAAGAAGGGGCTATGTTTACACGTTCTACCGTCACCAATTCAATCAGCGCCCCCAGCAGGGCTGTGCTGCTGACCGGTAAGCATAGTTTTATAAACGGAAAAGTGGATAACTTACAGCCGTTCAACTGGGATCAGCCCAATTTCCCGAAACTGATGCAGGCCAACGGATACCAGACGGCCATGATCGGCAAGATCCACCTCGACGGCATCCCCCAAGGTTTTGACTATTCTATGGTGCTGCCGGGACAAGGGCAGTATTACAACCCCGATTTTCTGATTGACGGGAAAAGAGTAAGAAAAGAGGGTTATTGTACCGAAATAATTACGGAAGAGACACTCGACTGGTTGAAAAACAAACGCAACCCGAATAAACCGTTCTGTGTGCTTTATCACCAAAAAGCGCCCCATCGCAACTGGCTGCCGGCACCTAAATATGTAAATCTGTACGACGACAAAACTTTTGATTTACCCGAAACCTTTTTTGATGATTACGCTGACAGAGGAAGGGCCGCAAAAGAACAGGAGATGGAGGTAAACCGTGATATGATGTGGGGACACGACCTCAAACTGATAGTTGATCCGAACGGTGACAGTACCAATTTTGTTCCCGACTTAAAACATATGAACGAAGAACAAAGGGCTAACTGGATGTCTGCCTATGAAGACGAAAATCAGACATTACTTGCAAATATGCCGGAGGGAGAAGAGTTGGCGAAATGGAAATTTAACCGCTACCTCAAAGATTACCTGCGTACCATCAAATCGGTAGATGACGGCGTGGGCGAACTGCTTGACTACCTGGAAGAATCCGGACTCGCGGAAAATACCATCGTTATCTACACATCCGATCAGGGCTTTTACCTCGGTGAACATGGCTGGTTCGACAAACGGTTCATGTATGAAGAGTCCTTCAGAACCCCCCTGTTAATCCGATATCCCAAAGAGATAAAGGCAGGTACCGTGATCGATAAACTGGTGCAGAATCTCGACTTTGCCCCTACACTGCTTGATTATGCGGGCATTTCTGCGCCGGAGGAGATGCAGGGAGAATCGTTTCGTAAACTGGTAGCGGGAAAAACCGATACATGGCGCGATGCGGTCTACTATACGTACTACGAATATCCGGCGGTGCATATGGTGAAACGGCATTATGGCGTTGCCACCGACCGCTATAAACTGATCCATTTCTATTACGACATCGATGAATGGGAAATGTATGACCTGAAGACAGACCCGCATGAGTTGAAAAATATCTATAATGATCCGGCGTATACTGAGGTACGGGAGAAGCTTCACAAAAGACTGGAAGAACTACGGAAACAGTATGGCGACAGCGATGCTTTAAACGACAAGTTTCTGAAGGAATACCTCAACCATCAGGCAAAACATTCATAATAATGACGCTGTTTTTCCGGTTTTACGTGATAAGATTACGTTTTAGGTTATCTTTTTTTTGCTTATTCTTTCATTTTATCAATTATTCCGTTACCTTTGCATCAAATTAACATGTTCGCAATGCAGAGACTGTATTCAACATACTTCACCACTACAATGACCATGACCCCTTGGGGGGTTATGTAATTTTTCACATCCACACGGCAACGCTGCTTGCCATTTGCAAATCGACCGGTTTGCAGTTTACAATTCACAATTTTTTATTCAACCCCGTTTCTGAACGGTAAAATATATTCATACACGATGAAAGTGATGAAATTCGGAGGAACCTCCGTGGGTAGTCCCGACAGCTTACAGCTGGTGAAGAAGATCGTTGAGAACGAACCGGAACCGGTGATCGTGGTCGTGTCGGCACTGAGCGGCGTGACAGACCGCCTGCTGCTGGCCGCCGACTTTGCGCTGAACGGCAATTCGGGATACAAACCGCTGCTGGACGAAATCATTGCCCGCCACGAAGAGATCATCGAAAAGATGGTGACCTCTCCGGCCGATAAACAGGAGGTGGTGCAAAAGACCCAACAACTGTACGATGACCTGCGGAATATTCTTCGCGGCGTATATCTGATAGGTGATCTCTCCCAAAAAACATCCGACAAGATTGTGAGCTACGGCGAACGACTTTCCTCGCTCATCATCAGCAAGGTCATCGGGGGGGCTCAATTGTATGACGCCACGCAATTTATCAAGACAAACAGACAATTCAGCAGTCACATACCCGATCTGGCACGCTCCAATGAGCTGATACGGAAAACCTTTGCCGAGATGCCGCCACCCCATGTAGCGGTCGTGCCGGGATTTATTTCATCGAGTTGTGAAGATAACGACATTACGAACCTGGGCCGCGGCGGGTCGGATTACACGGCAGCTATTATCGCTGCGGCACTCAACGCCACGGTACTTGAAATATGGACCGATGTGGACGGATTTATGACTGCCGATCCCAAAATCATCAATTCGGCCTATGTCATCGATGAGCTGTCGTTCACCGAAGCAATAGAGTTGTCCAATTTCGGGGCGAAAGTGATCTATCCTCCCACCATTTTTCCGGTCTTTCACAAGAATATCCCCATTTATGTGAAGAACACCTTCCACCCTGATGCACAAGGTACGCTGATACGGGATATCAAACCCACACGCAACGGCAAGATCATCAAAGGCATCTCATCCATCAACGACACTGCCCTGATCACCATACAGGGACTCGGTATGGTGGGCGTGATCGGGGTGAACAAACGTATCTTCTCGGCGCTGGCCGATAACGGCATCAGCGTATTCATCGTCTCCCAGGCATCATCGGAGAACAGCACCTCCATCGGCGTACGTTCACAGGATGCAGCACTGTCGCAGAAGGTGCTCAATCGTGAGTTTGCCCACGAGATCGCCATGGGAAGCATCAACGAAATCCTGGTAGAATATGACCTGGCGACCATCGCCATTGTGGGACAGAACATGAAGCATGTGCCGGGCATCGCAGGCAAGTTTTTTGGCGCCCTGGGAAGAAATGGGATCAGTGTTATTGCCCTGGCACAGGGAGCCGGCGAAACCAATATTTCGTGTGTGATTGCCAGGTCTGATCTGAAAAAATCACTCAATGTGATCCACGACTCTTTCTTCCTGTCGCCCTACCAGGAGCTGAACCTGTTTGTCATCGGCACCGGGACGGTCGGGGGAAAGCTGCTGGAACAAATACGGCAGCAACAAGGAACACTCAAGGAACAGAATAAACTCAGGATAAACATCGTGGGAATTGCCAACGGGCGCAAGGCACTCTTTTCACGCGAAGGCATTCCCCTCGAAGGATACTTCGACAACCTGATGACAAATGGCGCGAAGAGCTCTCCCGAGCGTATCAGGGATGAGATACTCAAAATGAATATCTTCAATTCTGTCTTTGTCGATTGCACGGCAAGTCCTCACATTGCCGCACTCTACGGCGAACTGATGGCGCGCAACATCTCGGTGGTCACGGCCAACAAGATTGCTGCCTCATCGGATTACGGGAACTATCACTCCCTGAAGGAAACAGCCCGGAAAGCAGGAGTAAAGTTCCTTTTTGAAACAAATGTAGGTGCCGGATTGCCCATCATCAACACCATGAATTCATTGACAAACTCGGGAGATAAAATCGTCAAACTGGAGGCGGTACTCTCGGGAACACTGAATTTCATTTTCAATACGCTGAGTGAGGAAGTGCCTTTCAGCAAGGCAGTAAGGATGGCAGTGGAAGCACAGTTTGCCGAGCCTGATCCGCGTATCGACCTGAGCGGGCTCGATGTGACCCGAAAGCTGGTGATCCTTTCCCGCGAAGCCGGTGCCCGTATCAACCAGTCGGATGTACGTAAAAACCTTTTCGTACCCCAAAAATATTTTGAAGGTACCCTCGATGAATTCTGGCAAACCATCTCCGAACTGGACACTTCGTTTGAACTGCTCCGAAAAGAGCTTGCGAAAGAGGAGAAGAAGCTCCGGTTTGTAGCTTCCTACGACAACGGGACTTGCGAAGTAGGCCTGCGTGAGGTGGAGAAAGGACACCCCTTCTACGACCTGGAAGGGAGCAACAACATCATCATGATCACCACCGAGCGTTACAATGAGTATCCGATGGTCATCAAGGGCTATGGTGCCGGTGCAACCGTTACCGCCGCAGGAGTCTTTTCGGACATCATTTCAATTGCAAATATCAGATAATGCATACGGTATTATTTGCGCTTCGCACGTAATTGGCTTTGCGAAATTTGTTCACTTCGTTCACGTGATTCATTTCATGTCAATCGCTCGTTGCACTCGCGTTATTTATTCGCTTCGCGTTACAACCGAATGTTTGCGATTAGAGCGTGCAAAGTCAAACTTGTTTGAACTTTGCCGAGCGTAGCAAACATCTAAATTTACACAGTAAATTTGAATTACAACCGAATTACAACTGAATTACTATTGAATTACTATTGAATAAATATGAAACGAATTATCATACTGGGTGACGGCATGGCGGATGAACCCATCGCCTCACTGGGAAACAAAACACCGCTACAGGCGGCAAATACACCCTATATGGATATGCTTGCCAAAAAGGGAAGAAACGGTTTACTCAACACCGTTCCCGATGGTTTCTCCCCGGGAAGTGAGATTGCCAATCTCTCGGTACTGGGCTATGATGTACCCTCCGTTTATGAAGGCAGGGGTGTACTCGAAGCCGCCAGCATGGGTGTTGATATCCTGCCCGGGGAGATGGCGATGCGCTGCAACCTGGTGTGCATTGAGGGCGATCTGCTTAAAAACCATTCGGCAGGACATATCTCTACTCCGGAAGCGGCAACATTGATCGGGTTCCTGAACGAAGAGCTGGGTAGCGATCTGTTTAGCTTTCACGCCGGCGTTTCTTACCGCCACCTGCTGAAGATGCGGGGAGGCAACAAACAGATCTACTGCACACCACCCCATGATATCCCCGAAAAGCCATTCCTCCCCCATCTTATTCAACCCAAAAATGAAGAGGCACGGTCGACGGTTGATGCATTGAATAACTTAATTCT
>JBDKRY010000212.1:0-9634 GCA_039683155.1 Proteiniphilum sp. | reverse complement strand
CATCGACTAAGCCAATTACAGGCCTTTGTTACATAGTGCAAGGAAGGAGGCAATCAGGAAAGAGACACAAAAAATCAATACAGCAAAAAAAATTTTCCGCATCATCCGGCCGTTATTACCGATTTTCAGATAGCGCACCGGTCGGGCATCGGTATGAGCAACCACCAGGTAAGCCGGTAATGCAATCGCGAATACCGACTGCAGCACTGAGCTTACATAGATCGACACAATTTCACCTGCATCGCCCAAACCGGGTATCATCCATAGTAAGCGGGTAAATATTCCCGCCGTGATCACACCGATGAACAGCAATAAAAAAAGGTAAGCTATCTTGAACCCCGGCGAAGCCGATGAGAAAATTGGTCGCATTTCTTCCGTTTTGAAGTGCAAAGATACGGTTTTCAATTCCAAATAAAAAGCAAGCGTTTGCAGAATATTTACCAACAAAGGGGGAAGTAGTAACCACGGATGCGGTATCCGGTAAAATAATTTTTGCAAATTAAAAGAATAACACTAATATTGCACTCTTATTTCAAAAAAAGGATTCAATCGGTTGAAATTAACCGACTTTCCGCAAAAAAAAATCACCCATTCTAATGAAGTCAACACTGAATAAAAAGGACGATGTAAACGGAACCATCGTCATTGAACTGGAAAAAACAGATTATCAGGAAAAGGTAGATAAATCACTGAATCAATTTCGTCAGAAAGCCAATATCCCCGGCTTCCGACAGGGTAAAGTTCCCAAAAGCGTTATCCAGCGGATGTACGGTAAAGCGGTACTGGTCGATGAGATCAACAAGATTGTCACGGAAGAACTGACCAGTTTCATTCGTGAGAACAAATTGAAAATTCTGGGGGAACCCATCTCCGACGACAGCGCAGAGAAACAGGCGGACCTCGATAAGGATGAGATACTGGTATTTTATTTCGACGTGGCACTCACGCCGGAATTCGATCTGATACTCGATAAAAATACCGAACTCACCTATTATCGGGTCAAGCTGGAGGAGGATCTCCTGGAGAAGCAGCTGGATGCCTACAAACAGAATTACGGTACCTATGTATCCATCGATGGAGAAGCGAACGATACAGACCTGATCAAAGGGACGCTCACGGAAATGGAAGAGGGCCGGGAGAAAGAAAACGGGCAGGTGATCGAAAATGCCATCCTGATGCCTTCCTATGTGAAAGACGAGGCAGTAAAAAACCAGTTTCTTGGCGCCAAAGTGGGTGACAGTGTCCTTTTTAACCCAAAGACAGCTTACGATAACAACGAAGCCGAAGTAGCCTCTCTGTTGCAGACGACCAAAGAACACGTGAAAGATATCAATGCCGATTTCCGTTTCGATATCAGAGAGGTGACCCGTTATCAGGAAGCCGAACTGAACCAGCAGCTGTTCGACCGGGTTCTGGGTGAAGGGGTGGTATCGTCGGAAGAGGAGTTTCGCACCAAGATAGCAGAAGAGCTCGGCAACCAGTTCAAGCCCGACGCCGATCATCTTTTCATCCACGAAGCGAGAGACATCATTGTGGAGAAGATGAAAGAGGTGCAGTTTCCTGATACGTTTCTGAAACGCTGGTTGCTGGAATCAAGTGAGGAGAAAACCGCCGAACAGGTTGAAGAAGACTATCCGCGGATACTGGAAGACCTCAAGTTCCATATCGCCAAACAAAAAATTGTGGAAGCCAACGATATCAAGGTCGAGTTCCAGGACATCGAAGCATTGGCCACCGAAGTAGCCAAAGCCCAGTTTGCCCGGTACGGGATGACCAACCTGCCGGCAGATGTGTTGCAGAACTATACCAAGAGCCTGCTGGAAAAGGAGGAGTCAGTGCAGAACCTGTTAGACAGAGCTACCGAAGACAAAATCATTGGCTGGCTGAAAGAGAATGTGACTGTGATCGAAAAAGAGATCTCATCGAAAGATTTCAACGAGATGATGAGCGAGCATTCCCACGTTCATGGTGAGCACACATCCGAACATGCAGATGAAGCCACTTCGGACAACGCGACAGCTGAAGCAGAAGTTGCGACAGGTGAGCATGCCACCAATGAAGAGACTGAGTCATCGGCAGAATAATCCTCCTGTCGTAAAGAGACATTGTTTTTCAGGATTTTATTTTGTAATTCAACAATTCGTTATAATTTTGTCAGGCGGATTGATCCATACTGGGATAGTCCTTGTGTGAAAATCCTGGCACTTTATTTGCAACAGCTTATTTGACAAATAAAGTTGAACGATTGAAAAAAAATTTATGGAAAACGATTTCAGGAAATACGCGGTGAAACATCTGGGTATGAGCGGTACCAGATTGGACAGTTACATGAACATCACCAGTGAGGGAGGTTATATTTCACCGACCATCATCGAAGAACGTCAGCTCAATGTAGCGCAGATGGATGTTTTTTCAAGGTTGATGATGGACCGCATCATCTTTCTCGGCACCTCTATCGACGATTATACGGCCAATGTAATACAGGCACAGCTGCTCTATCTGGATTCCGCCGATCCCGGCAAGGATATCTCCATTTATATCAACTCCCCGGGGGGTTCGGTATACGCAGGATTGGGTATCTATGATACCATGCAGTTCATCTCGAGCAACGTATCCACCATCTGTACCGGCATTGCCGCATCCATGGCAGCCGTTCTGCTGGTTTCAGGCACCGAGAAGAAACGCTACGCCCTCACCCACGCCCGCGTCATGATCCAACAGCCGATGGGAGGTGTACAGGGACAGGCTTCCGACATTGAGATCACCGCCCGTGAGATTGCAAAAATTAAACTGGAATTATATACCATCATCTCCAAACACTCCGGTAAACCCATTGAAGAAGTGGCACGTGACTCCGACCGCGATTTCTGGATGACGGCATCCGAAGCCAAAGAGTATGGGATGGTAGATGATGTACTGACAAAAAAGTGATCATTGAACATGGAGACTTTTAAGCCGGGAATCAGCGTAAAATGCTGATTCCCTTCTTGATTGTTTTCACATCTACGATACTCAGTATAAAAACAACAGACAATGGCAAAAAAAGCGAATAGTAGCAATCATTGCAGTTGTTGCGGAAGAAGTGAACAGGAAGTCAACCTGCTGATATCCGGCATGACAGGTTATATCTGTGATATGTGTGCCGAGCAGGCTCATGAGATTGTGAATGACACCTTCAAAAGCAACGGCAAATCAGATCCCGGTATTTCCCTTTTGTCGCTGCCCAAGCCTACACAGATCAAGGAGTTTCTGGACCAGTACGTAATCAAGCAGGATAATGCAAAACGATTTCTGTCGGTCTCGGTGTACAATCACTACAAGCGCATTCTGCAGAAAATTGTAAAAGATGAGGTAGAGATTGAGAAATCAAACATCATCATGGTAGGTGCCACCGGCACGGGTAAGACGCTGCTGGCACGCACCATCGCCAAGATGTTGCATGTTCCCTTCACCATTGTGGATGCCACGGTGCTCACCGAGGCCGGATATGTGGGAGAAGATATTGAAAGCATCCTCACCCGGCTGCTGCAGGTGGCTGACTACGATGTGAACGCTGCCGAGAGAGGCATCGTATTCATCGATGAGATTGATAAAATAGCCCGCAAAAGCGATAATCCCTCCATCACACGCGATGTGAGCGGTGAAGGCGTACAACAGGGACTGCTGAAGCTGTTGGAAGGTTCCGTGGTGAACGTACCGCCACAGGGCGGACGCAAGCATCCTGAACAACGCATGATTGCCGTCAACACCAAGAACATCCTGTTCATCTGTGGAGGCGCTTTCGATGGTATCGAGAAAAAAATAGCCCAACGACTCAATACACGCGTGGTGGGTTACGCTGCCAGCAGTGATAAAGCAAACATCGACAGAAACGATCTGTTAAAATATATCACTCCCCTTGATCTGAAATCATTCGGACTGATCCCGGAGATCATCGGCCGACTTCCCATCCTCACCTATCTGGAGCCGCTGGACAGAGATGCCTTGTTGCGCATTCTGGTGGAGCCAAAGAATTCCATCGTCAAACAATATCAGAAACTGTTTGAAATGGATGGCGTGGCTCTTTCTTTTGATCAGGGTGCTTATGAATATATTGTGGACAAAGCCATTGAATTCAAGCTGGGAGCACGCGGACTGCGCTCCATCGTGGAAGCTGTCATGATCGACGCCATGTTCACGTTGCCATCGGATGACAAAAAGAAACTGCATGTGACGCGTGAATACGCTATACACCAATTGGAGAATTCTGATCTACACCACTTGCGGGTAGCTTGAATCACACCCGGAAGGAATAAAAACCCGCCGGTCACTGAAAACAGTCCGGCGGTTTGTTGAAACGCATGTTCGCCCTGCGTTTTTTTCATACAATACTATTTTATTCGTTTTAATTTTCCCATCTGCTCTCTGTGTCGGAAATCTATCATAGAGATATATATTTTATGCTTGGAAATATGAAATACTTTTTTAATTTTGTGACAACCTTTCGGTGACAACGTTTTTACCGGGGGGGGTCAATTTGCTGCATGAGGATACAAGATAATCTATACAAAGGGTTAAAGAAATATTTCGGGTTCGATACGTTTAAAGGCAATCAGGAAGCCATCATTCACAGTATCTTATCCGGAAAGGATACTTTTGTACTGATGCCTACGGGCGGCGGCAAATCACTCTGCTACCAGCTTCCCGCACTGATGTCGGAGGGTACGGCTATTATTATTTCTCCACTGATCGCACTGATGAAAAATCAGGTGGATGCCATGCGCAACTATAGCGAAGAAAACGGTATTGCCCACTTTCTCAACTCATCGCTCAACAAGCAGGAGATTGAAGAGGTGAAGAAAGATATCATTTCCGGAAAAACAAAGATGCTCTACGTGGCACCCGAATCACTCACAAAGCTGGAGAACATAGAGTTTCTACGTAACATCAGAATCTCTTTCTACGCGATTGACGAAGCCCACTGTATCTCGGAGTGGGGACACGACTTCCGCCCGGAATACCGGCGTATCAGGCCCATCATCGGAGAGATATGCCCGCGACCCATTATCGCCCTTACCGCTACAGCCACACCCAAGGTACAGCACGACATACAGAAAAATCTCGGCATGATCGAGGCTGAAGTTTATAAGTCATCCTTTAATCGTCCCAATCTCTATTACGAAGTTAGGAACAAAACCGAACAGATTGACAGGGAAATCATCAAATACATCCTCTCACAGGGGCGAAAATCGGGCATTGTCTATTGCCTGAGCCGCAAGAAAGTGGATGACTTTGCCGAGATCCTGCAAGCCAATAATATCAGGGCTTTGCCGTACCATGCCGGTATGGATGCTGCCACCCGCAGTAACAACCAGGATGCTTTTCTGATGGAGAAAGCAGATGTGATTGTAGCCACTATCGCCTTCGGAATGGGGATCGATAAACCCGATGTGCGATATGTCATCCATTACGATATCCCCAAGAGCCTGGAAGGATACTACCAGGAGACAGGACGTGCCGGCCGCGACGGAGGAGAAGGCAGGTGCATCGCCTTCTATTCCAGAAAGGACCTGCAAAAACTGGAGCGTTTCATGCAGGGCAAGCCCGTTTCGGAACAGGAAATAGGCAAACAGCTGCTGTTAGAGACAGCTGCTTATGCAGAGACATCCGTATGCCGAAGAAAGGTATTGTTGCACTATTTCGGGGAAGACTACCACGAACCGAATTGTGCACACTGTGATAATTGTTTAAATCCCAAGAAGAAAGTGGAAGCGAAAGAATTACTCATTACTGTATTAGAAGCGATTATTGCTCTCAAAGAAAAACAAAAAGCCGATTACCTGGTCGATTTTCTTATCGGAAAAGAATCATCCGACATCGTGACATATGGTCACAACGAACTGGAAGAGTTCGGATCGGGTGCCGATGAAGAAGCGAGTACCTGGGAGGCCCTCATGCGTCAGGCCCTGCTCGATAACTACCTGAAAAAGGACATTGAGAATTACGGCATCCTAAAAATTACCAAAAAAGGAAAAGAGTTCTTAAAAAATCCAGTCTCCTTTAAAATCACAAAAGATGATGAGGATGAGGACGATATGGATGATTTAGAAAGTGAAGATTCAGATGTGATAGCATCAGCAGGGAGTGGAGGTGCGGCCGATCCCGTGCTCTTTTCAATGATGAAGGATCTCAGAAAAAAACTGTCGAAAAAACTGAATGTTCCTCCCTATGTGATTTTCCAGCCCTCGTCGCTCGAGGCGATGGCTACCTCCTATCCAATCACGCTCGAAGAACTGCAGAATATCCCCGGTGTGGGGGCAGGAAAAGCCAAACGCTATGGAAAAGAATTCGTGGAACTGATTAAGAAGCATGTTGAGGAAAATGATATCACCCGCCCCGAAGATCTGCGCGTAAAAACAGTTGCCAACAAGTCAAAATTAAAAGTATCCATTGTACAGGCTATCGACCGCAAGGTGGCGCTGGATGATCTGGCAGAATCGAAAGGGATCGATTTCAACGAAATGCTGTCTGAGGTTGAAGCTATCGTGTACTCGGGAACAAAGATCAACATCGATTATTTCCTCATTGAGGTGATGGATCAGGATGTGATACAGGATATCTACGCCTATTTCAAGGAAACAGAAATGGACGACCTGAAAAGAGCACTGGAAGAGCTTCCCGATTACACCGAGACAGAGATTCGCCTGGTACGGATCAAGTTCTTCTCCGATATGGCCAATTGAAGTAAAACAAAAAGAAATAAACTATTTTACATCACTACCGTTATTAGTGGATAAGGTTTATAGATTATGCAATATTTACAAGAGATAAACAGTCCCGACGACCTGAAGAAACTCAGTATCGAACAACTGGAAGCAGTTTGTGCCGATCTGAGGGAATTTATCATTGAACAGCTCTCCCAAAACCCCGGACATTTTGGTTCCAGCCTGGGAACGGTGGAGTTGACGGTGGCACTGCATTATCTTTACAATACTCCTTACGACCGTCTCGTATGGGATGTAGGCCATCAGGCATACAGCCACAAAATACTCACAGGGCGGCGTGATCGCTTTTCAACCAACCGCAGGCTGGGAGGACTTTCCGGATTCACCAACCCCAACGAGAGCGAATATGATACTTTCGGTGCCGGACATGCCTCCACCTCTATCTCAGCAGCGCTGGGCATGGCAGTGGCAGCAACACTCAACAAAGAGCATGACCGTCATGTAGTGGCTGTGATCGGCGACGGCTCCATGACCGGCGGACTGGCCTATGAAGGGCTCAACAATGCTTGTTCCCAGCCCAACAATCTGCTGATCATCCTCAACGACAATAACATGTCGATCGATAATAACGTGGGAGGAATACAGGATTACCTGGTGAAACTGACCACCTCCTATAAATACAATCGTTTCCGGAACAGCGTTTATCAGGGGTTCAAGCGGCGTAACCTGATCTCTGAGAACGAGAAAAATATCGTGCTGCGGTTTAACAACAGCATGAAATCGCTCATCACCAAAGAACAAAATCTCTTTGAAGGATTCAACATCCGCTATTTCGGTCCGGTGGACGGTCATGATCTGCCGGGACTGATCCGCATCCTCCGTAATATCAAAGACATGAAAGGCCCTAAGCTGCTTCACATTAAAACCGTGAAGGGCAAAGGTTACAAGCCTGCGGAAAAATCAGCCACCATCTGGCATGCACCCGGCTTGTTCAACAAGGAGACCGGCGAACGTATACTCAAAGACCAAAAGGATCAGCCGCAGCTTTATCAGGATGTCTTCGGACATACCCTGGTGGAGATGGCGAAGAAAAACGATAAGATCGTGGGTGTAACACCCGCCATGCATACCGGATCTTCCATGACCTATATGATGGAGGAGTTTCCCGACCGGGCATTCGATGTGGGCATTGCCGAAGCACATGCCGTCACCTTCTCCGCCGGCATGGCCAAAGAGGGGTTGATACCTTTCTGTAATATTTACTCCTCGTTCACGCAGCGTGCCTATGATCAGGTGATTCATGATGTGGCGCTACAGAAACTGAAGGTCATCCTGTGTCTCGACAGGGCGGGACTGGTAGGGCCCGACGGACCTACCCATCATGGCGTATTCGATCTGGCCTATCTGCGTCCCATTCCGAATCTGGTGATTTCCGCACCCTACAATGAGCATGAGCTGCGCAACCTGATGTTCACTGCCGTTTATGGTAACGATGGTCCGTTTGTGATCCGTTATCCCCGCGGACAAGGAGAGATCAACAACTGGCAGAACGAACCCCGGCTCCTCTCTATCGGAAAGGGACGTAAACTGAAAAAAGGAAAAGATATGGCGCTTCTTTCCATCGGAGCTATTGGCAACAATGCAGCGAGAGCCATAGCCGAAGCTGAGAAAATGGGTATCAGCGTAGCTCATTACGACATGGTTTTCCTGAAGCCGATAGACGAAGAGCTGCTCACAAAAGTAGCCAAAAAATTCAGCCATATCATCACTGTTGAAAACGGTGTGCTCAAAGGCGGTTTGGGGAGTGCCGTCCTTGAGTTCATTTCAGAAAATGGTTTCTCGCAGGTACAGGTGCATCGTATCGGCATCGCCGATGAATTCATAACCCATGGATCGATCAAAGAGCTGCAACATATTGCCGGAATCGACGAGGAAAATATTCTCAAACAGATTGTGCAACTGTATCATACCATCCGGGATGATCACCCCGATATGCAGTCCGCTTCCGGCTCCATTAACCCTATTGCGCTTATACACAATCGTTAGACCATAAAGCAACCAATTGCAACATCGATGAAAATTTTAATTGCCGGTGCCGGCGCCGTTGGAACTCACCTCGCTAAACTACTCGGACAGGAAGATCACGAAATAACGCTCATGGATGCCAACAAAGAGCGGCTTGCCATTATTCGCGACAATACTGACGTGCTTACCTATATCGGGAACTGCACTTCACTGAAGGATCTCACGGAGGCAGGTATTGCCAACGCCGATCTCTTCATCGGCGTAACACCGGAGGAGTCCAAGAACATTACGTCCTGTATGCTCGCAACCAATCTGGGTGCAAAAAAAACGCTTGCACGCATTGATAACTACGAGTATCTGCTACCCAAAAATACGGAGTTCTTCGAGAAACTGGGCATACACTCCATGATCTATCCCGAGTTGATCGCAGCCCGTGAGATAGCGATGGCACTCAAGACCCCCTGGACCCGTTTCTGGTGGGAGTTGTGCAACGGGACGGTGATCCTTGTCGGCGCCAAGGTGCGGGAAAATGCACCCATTGTAAACAAATACCTGCATGAGTTGATGCAGGAGAGTAAACAGTTTCACCTGGTGGCCATCAAGCGTGATACAGGCACGCTGATTCCCAAGGGGAGCGACCAGGTGCTGGCGGACGACATTCTCTATTTCACCACGCTGCGCAGATATGTGCATGTATTGCCGGAATTACTCGGAAAGAAATCGTTTGAAACCAAACGCATCATCTTCATGGGAGGAAGTCGCATCGCCATGCGCACCATCCAGCAGCTTCCACAAAATATCAGTATCAAAATCATTGAACAAGACAGGGAGCGTGCAGAGAGGCTGGTAGAGAGGGTGCCACCCAACGTAACTGTCTTTGTGGAAGACGGGCGCAACGCTGAGTT
>JBDKRY010000211.1:0-11090 GCA_039683155.1 Proteiniphilum sp. | reverse complement strand
CCCTCAGTGTCGGTAACGTAATAGGTATGTACATAGGGCAGGATTTTCTGCACCTCATCCACCCCCTGTTGCCCCAGGAAGAGATAACCCAGCACCGCACCATTCTCGTAGATAAATTCTGTCAGCTCAGGCAGTGAATATATCGCTTCGTAGCGTCTCTCCTGGTCATTCCACTGCCAGTCACCCTGATTCACCTGGATGTTCACAATTTCCCACTGGGTAAACTCGAGATTTTCATTGTTCTCCCTGAGAGCTTCCTCTATCATTCTCCTTATCTCCAATTCCGAGAGGGTGTCATCTGTAGCGCAGGAATAACTCCCTGCTAAGATGGAAACAAAGAAAGCGGATGCCAAAAAGATGTTTGTGATGTTTCTTCTCATTTCTATTTTCTGTTAATAGTTTTTTTAAATCGTTCATACGCCCATTTTTGCGATTCTGTCACTTCTGTGACAGGATAACATTCCTTCTTTTAAATAAAACAAAAAAAAAGACGAAAAGTTTTTTAACATTCTTATAAAGATATTCCATTGCAGCAAATCCAAAGTCAATTATACAAGAGATGATAAATCAATAAGAGTAATTGTTGGTGAATATTTGACCAGCTGATGGCAAATAGACCGACGTATCTGGTTGTTTCCACCGAAAAAAAGGCTAATTTTGTCTGATAACAAAATTGGAATAGTGGACAGATGAAACAATATCTCGATTTACTACAGCGGGTGCTCGATGAAGGTGTGAGAAAAGAGGACCGCACCGGAACGGGAACAATCAGCATTTTCGGCCACCAGAGCCGGTATAGGATGAGTGACGGATTTCCCGTGCTCACCACAAAAAAACTCCATCTGAAATCGATCATCTACGAACTCCTCTGGTTTCTGAAAGGGGATACAAATATCAAATATTTGAACGACAATGGCGTAAGGATATGGAACGAATGGGCTGACGAAGAGGGAGATCTCGGACATATTTATGGTTATCAGTGGCGGTCATGGCCAGACTACAACGGGGGGCATATCGACCAGATATCTCAGGTAGTCAACACCCTCAAAAATAATCCCGATTCACGCCGCATCATCGTCAGCTCGTGGAATGTAGCCGATATCCCCAATATGAACCTCCCACCCTGCCATGCTTTCTTTCAGTTTTATGTGGCGGAGGGGAAGCTAAGCCTGCAACTTTACCAGCGGAGCGCCGATATCTTCCTGGGTGTACCTTTCAATATTGCTTCCTATGCCTTGCTGCTGAAAATGATGGCGCAGGTGACAGGTCTGCAGGATGGCGATTTCGTGCACACCTTCGGCGATGCACATATCTACCTGAACCATCTGGAGCAGGTCAGACTGCAGCTGAGTCGCGATCCGAGGCCATTACCGGAGATGAAAATCAATCCCGACGTAAAAGATATCTTCAGTTTCCGCTACGAGGATTTCGAACTGATCGGCTATGATCCCCATCCACACATCAAAGGAGAAGTTGCGGTATGAGCAGGAAGCAACAGACAACCATCGCGCTGATTGCAGCGCTGGACGAGGAGAATGCCATCGGCCGCAACGGCGGATTGTTGTGCCATCTTCCCAACGACCTGAAACATTTCAAGCAGATCACCACGGGACACACCGTGATCATGGGCCGGAAGACCTATGAATCATTGCCGAAGGGGGCATTGCCCAACCGCATTAACATCGTGATAACCTCCGATCATGCGGAGAATTATCCAGGCTGCATCATCGTCCGCTCTGTGGAAGAGGCGCTAACGCATTGTAAGGAGGATGAAAAGGCATTCATCATCGGCGGCGGCAAACTGTATCACTCTTCACTGCATCTGGCCGATCAGCTTTACCTCACGCGTATTCATCACACCTTTCCCGATGCCGATACCTTTTTCCCGGAGATCGATTTTGGGGAATGGAAATTAATTGATATTGAGCCGCATGAGGCCGACGAGAAACACCACTTTGCATATTCTTTTTTAACCTACACGAAAAAATAGTCATTCAGCAATGGGTAAAGAGGCATGGAAAAGATTCTTAGCAGGTGATGAAAAATCTTTCGTAGACTTTTATCATGCCTATTATCAAGAGCTTTTTGCCTATGCTTTGAAAGTAGGATTTGATGAGGAAACATGCAAGGATGCGATACAGGATGTCTTTTTCAAAATTTATGCCTCAAAAAGCAAACTCTTACATATTCAAAACATTGAATTTTATCTGTTGCATAGTCTAAAAAACAGACTCTTTGACATTTATCATAACGAACACAATATGGCCGGAATCAATTATCAGGAAATTTTTACCGGCGACGAAGAAAACATTGTTGAGAAAATTATTGACAATGAAAATCAGGCACAACTGGCAAAAAAGATCACCCGGCTCTTGCAAACATTACCTCCCAAACAGCGAAAAATAATCTATTTTCATTATCAACTTAATCTCAGTTACACGGAAATAGGAGAAATACTACATATTTCTCCCGATGCTGTCAAAAAAACAATTTACCGCGCATTGAAAAAAATGAGAAAATCTTCACCAAACAAACCTTTGTTACTTTTTACGCATTTATTCACAATATTTAGTTAATTATCGTTAATTATGTCCTTGTTTTAAGTTTCCTCAGTCTTTGATATAAAGAGTGTAAATGAAACTGAACATGCATGATAAGGATTTTTTGTGCGATGACCTTTTTATATACTGGAGGATTCATCCTACGGAAGAGCTGACTGCCTTCTGGGACAAATTTATCAGTGAGAATGAACATCTCCGTGAACCGTTCCAGGCGGCCATTGCCGAATTCAATAAGATACGGCAGGGACAATACTTGTGCCGGTTTGATGAAGACGCCATGTTCCGTGAACTGCAAGGGAGAATCAGCCAGCGCAGGAAGAGAAAAATACGGGTACTGTATGCATCTTCTGCAGCTGCCATCTTACTGCTAACCTTGATTACCCTACTCTATACATATACACAGAAGGAAGCATTCCCCGATACGCAGATTACTTCCATTGGAGAGGTGATGAACCAGAACAAAGTCCAGCTCATCACGGGAAATCAGGTGTTTGATATGGAGAATAATGCCACGGTGCAACTATCAGAAAAGAAAAATGCAGTGATCCGGGATTCTCTTTCCCAAAAGGAAATCGACTTGAAAGATAATCAAATTAACAGGCTTATTGTTCCTTTCGGGAAAAGATCATCACTCCTGCTTGCCGATGGATCAATGGTATATGTGAATTCGGGTACCGAATTGGAATTTCCCTCTGCTTTTTCCGGCAAGACACGGGAAATTAGTGTAAAAGGTGAAATCTTTATTGAAGTGACGAAGCAAGGCCATCCTTTCATCATTCACACGCCTCAATCTCAAATAACCGTGTATGGAACCTCATTTAATGTATCTTCCTATACCGATGAACCCAGTGAATCGGTGGTGCTGGTCAACGGATCGGTGGAAGTAAAAAGTGCAAACGGCTCTTTGATGCTGAAACCCAACCAGAAGGCAGAAATTAGTCACGGAAACATCCAGCGGCAGCAGGTGGATGTCATGGAATATATCAGTTGGAAAGACGGATATATGCAATTGAACAATGCCACATTGACCGATGTACTCAAAAAAATCGGGAGATACTATAACATTGAATTTAATTATGAAGCAGCGCTGAAACTGCAAGACCAAACCTGTTCGGGAAAACTGTTCCTGTCGGACAATTTGAATGATGTACTGCAATCATTTTCAAAAATGACCTTTCTGGATTACAAAAGATTGAACGAGAGGGTCATCTATATCGATAAACCCGGAAAACTGTGAAATGAATCATATATCATCATTAAAAAAGAAATGCCTATGACGATGACACAAGGAGAAAATTAAAAAGCCGGATAATGCGGCAACATTATCCGGCCAGGATGTGAATTTTGCGGTTAAGCAAGCGCAGAGACCAAACGAGTTTGGGCTAAGCCGAGCCACAGCAAAATCTACAAAGTGAATCATAATTTATTGGTAACAAATTAAAATTCAAATACAAAGATATGGAAGAAAAGCAAAACTTTAAACAAATCATCCCGAAAAAAGACAATAAGTTTTTAAAAATCATGAAAATCTATTTTTTAATAACTTTACTCTGTGTTTTTTCAATCTCGGCAGAGAACACCTACTCCCAATCAAAGACGGTGAGTGTAGAATTAAAAAACGTCACACTGAAGGAAGCATTACAAAAGATTGAAAACAACAGCGATTACCTGTTCCTGGTGATGGATAATACCGAGCGTATTTTATCAACGAAGGTGAACGCATCCTTCAACAGTCAGTCCATCGACGAGATTCTTAATTTATTATTGAAGGATACAGGGCTCTCCTACTCCATTGTCAACCGGCAAATAACAATTTCCCGGAAACCGTTAGCCGAAGAGAGAAAAACAGAAATCAACACGACGAATGAAGTGGTACAACAGACCGAAAAGACAATCACCGGGAGGGTCGTCGATGAGAAGGGAGAAGCCATTATCGGCGCCAATATCGTGGAGGTGGGTAGCACCAACGGCACCATCACCGACGTGGATGGCCGGTTTACTTTCCGCGTGGCCAATGATGCATCTATTCAGATTTCCTATATTGGCTACCTGAGTCAGACCATCAACACCACAGGAAGAACTGATTTCAACATCACACTGATGGAAGATATGCAGTCACTGGAAGAGTTAGTGGTAGTAGGTTATGGCATTCAGACAAAAGCCAATTTAACGGGGGCCGTTTCAACCGTAGATGTAAGCAAGACGTTGGAGGCCCGTCCCTACTCCGACATTTCCAAAGCCCTTCAGGGGGCAGTTCCCGGACTTTCAATCATCAGTAGCAGTGGTAAATTAGGCTCACAACCCTCAATTTCCATTCGTGGTCTTGGAACTTTAAGTAATGACGCCACAAGCAAACCGTTGATTGTGGTAGATGGTGTTCCAATGGAGGATCTCTCACTGCTTAACACACAAGACATAGAAAATATCTCGGTACTGAAAGATGCTGCTTCTTCTTCAATTTATGGAACAAGAGCAGCCTTTGGAGTGATTCTTATCACGACCAAGTCGGCACGGCAAACTGACCGGATCTCCGTAAACTATACCACCAACCTCGCCTGGGATACCCCCACTATCTTACCAGACTATCCTGATGTACCTTCACAGTTAAAAGCATTGATAGAAGCAAATGGAAGGGCGGGATTGGCTAACGAACTGTTTGGCATGTATCTGGATGAAATGCTACCCTATGCCCAAAAATGGAAAGAGGAACACAATGGAAAAAAATCTGGTTACAGGGAGATGATCCTTGGTGACAGGAATGCCTTGAATGACAGTTCAAAGCCACTAGGTGATTTTATATTGGATAACAATGGCGTAGGAATGTATTTCGCCGACTGGGATGTAGTGAACATTATGTTCCGTAATTGGAAACCATCACAGAGTCATAATTTGTCTGTTCAGGGTAGCAGCGGAAAGACATCATATTACATGTCAGTCGGATACAATCACGATGAAGGAGCCATGACCTTTTTCCCCGAGGAGATGGACAAATGGACCGCAATGATGAATCTAACTACGGATGTGAAAGATTGGTTACAGGTTGGGGCACGGTTCAATTACAGCAATAAAGATTTTATTGGGCCTGCTACACGCAGAACGACGTATCAGTACATGTGGCGCTGGGGAAGCTTCTTTGGTCCTTATGGAACTTATCAGGGACGCGATTTCCGGAATGATATTGCCTACCGAAAACAAGCGGGCGACTGGACCGATAACAACAGTTTTATCCGTATGGGAACATTTGCAAAAGCCACTCTTGCAAAAGGATTGACTTTAAATGCCGATTATACGTATAATATCAATAACTATACTTATAAGGCGGCTTATATTCCAGTGGAAGGATGGAATTCCTGGGGAGGAGCCATCGAAAATCCAATATCTTACACCTCAAGTTCCTCGATTGAACAACAATCCGATCAGGAAAAATCTTTTGCATTCAATATTTATGGAAATTATGAGTTTGCTTTGCTGAACAGACATAACTTCAATTTAATGGTAGGTGCAAATGCCGAAAGTGGTAACTATTTCAATCATTACTCAAAGAGGGATGATCTGTTGGATTATAATCTTCCCGAATTCGACCTTGCCACCGGAGCCCAATATGTGGATGGGGAACATTCACACTGGGCTACCGCCGGTTTTTTTGGTCGTTTGAACTACGATTATCAGGGGAAATGGCTGTTGGAGTTAAATGGCCGCTATGATGGTTCATCCAGGTTCCCTGCCAATGATCGGTGGGCTTTCTTTAAATCGGCTTCAGCAGGGTATCGAATCAGTGAAGAGCCCTTTTTTGATGCCATCAGAGAGTCGATCGGTAATCTGAAACTGAGGACATCTTACGGCGAGATTGGAAATCAGTCGGTAGGGAATAATATGTACCTCTCTACTCTGGCAAAACGTACCGATGCCAACACGCATTGGTTGGCCGATGACGGAACCAAGGTGGTGGCTTATGATTTGCCAAAATTGGTCTCTTCCACGCTCAAGTGGGAACGGATTCAGACGCTCGACTTCGGAATCGATATGGGGTTGTTCAACAATGAACTCAACTTCACATTCGATTGGTATCAGCGCAATACCAAAGATATGCTGGCCCCCGGTCAGACCATGCCACAGGTACTCGGTGCCAGCGCACCCTATGTAAATGCCGGTTCACTCCAAACACGCGGTTGGGAGTTAGTCGTTGACTGGCGTCATCGCTTCAATGAATTAACCCTATATGCAAATGCTAACATTGGTGATTTTGTGACCGATATTACTAAATGGGATAATGAAACGAAGTTGTTGAATCAGAATTACACCGGCAAGAGATATGGTGACATTTGGGGATTTGAAACCGATCGCTATTTCACCGACGAGGATTTTAACGCCGATGGCACCTATAAAACCGGAGTTGCGTCACAAACAGGATTGCAGCAGGGAACCTTTGTTTTTGGACCAGGAGACATCAAGTTCAAGGATATCGATGGTAGCGGTGTGATTGATGGAGGAGCCGGTACAGCCGATGATCATGGGGATCTGAAAGTGATCGGAAATACGACCCCTCGCTATCAATATGGCTTCCGCTTAGGTGGTGAATGGAGAGGTTTTGATCTGGATATGTTTTTTCAAGGCGTGGGGAAACGTGCCGTATGGACACAAAGTGCATTTGTGATGCCAATGATGCGCGGTGCCGATGCCATATATGAAAATCAGACAAATTACTGGACAGAAGAAAATCCCGATATGAACGCCGATTTCCCCAGATTATTCCCCGGGAACGCCGGACGAGGAACCATCTCTGTATTGGAACTGGGGAATCACAATTTCTATCCGCAATCGAAATATATTGTAAACATGGCTTATCTGCGCTTCAAGAACTTAACATTTGGCTACACACTTCCTGCCGATATGGCATCAAGAATATACATGCAAAGAGCCAGAATCTATTTCAGCGCAAATAATCTGCTGGAGTTGATCAACAAAAGCAACGCGCCCGTTGACCCTGAAGTAAATGACAAAGAGGAAGGCGTGAGCCTTGGTAATGCAACCTGGGGACGTATAGACCCGATGTACAGAACCGTATCACTGGGTGTTCAGCTTACATTCTAAATCATTGTATTCATTGTAAAAAGATAGTAATATGAAGAAAAAAAATATAATATACATCGCAGCAGCAATTTTGGCTTTCTCATCCTGTGACGACTTTTTGGACAAAGGTCCGTTGGACACTTTTACCAATGATAATTTCTGGACCAGCGAGAGCAATGTAGAGGGATATGCAAATACCTTTTATGAGGACTTTCTGGGATATGGCAATGCCGGTGGATCAGGTCTCTTCTACTTCAGAACATTGTCGGATGACCAGGCAGGAGGAAGTTTTGCCGACTGGACATTCCAAAACGTGCCGGCAAGCAGTACGGACTGGCGGGATGGATGGATTGAAATCCGCCGCGCAAATATCTTGCTTGAAAATGTGGATAAAGTGAACATGAGCGATGAAGCTAAAAATCACTGGAAAGGCGTTGGCCGTTTAATAAGAGCCTGGCATTACTATCAGCTTGTACGTGCCTATGGAGACCTTCCATGGATAGATATATCTTTGGATATCACAGATGAGGGATATTTATACGGTGCCCGCGAGAATCGTGACATCGTGATGGATCACGTGTTGGAGGATTTAAATTTCGCATGTAACAACATGTACGACAACAATTCGAAAACAAAGCTGAACAGAAATGTTGCATATGCCATGAAAGCCGAAATCACGCTTTTCGAAGGCAGCTTCCGTAAATATCGTAAAGCGGAAGATGGTCAGACCGAGCCGGATCTGACCGGTGCAAATAAATTTCTATCGGAAGCCAAAAGCGCTGCAGGTTACCTGATGGGGAAAAATTTCATCTTAAACGATTCCTACCAAGGGAATTACAATTCAACAAATTTGTCCACAAATCCTGAAATGATCTTCTACAAAGCCTATAAGCAAAATGTGCTGCATCACTCACTGATTGCCTATATCAGCTCATCAACGCAAATAAGCGGCATGAGCAAGGATGCATTTGAATCCTATCTTTTCACGGACGGTAAGCCATTAGCACTGACATCCCTCGATAAATCGGACGTCGCAGTAATGAAGATAGGAACCAAAACAGTGGGAGGCAATGTAGTTCCCGATACGGTCATGTCAATTAAAAAGATCTTGGATATACGTGATAAACGACTCAGTCAAACCATCGATACCGCACTCTGCTATGTGGGACGGGGATTCACCCGGTTTGGAACCGGTATCTCAATGACATCATCTACGGGGTACGGGATAAGCAAATATGACAACAAAAGCCTGGACAATATGTACAGGAACCAAACCAATGCTAATTTTACACACGCACCCATCTTCTGGTTATCGGTCGTATATTTACAATATGCAGAAGCTTCCGCTGAATTGGGTAATGTAACCCAGGAAGATCTTGACAAATCAATCAATAAACTGCGAAACAGAGCAGGATTGCCTCCGTTGACAATAAATGTGGGGTTTTCGGATCCTGCCAATAATATGGGTGTCAGCGATCTGATCTGGGAAATTCGTCGAGAACGCCGTAACGAACTGATGTTTGATAACTGGGCCCGCTACTGGGATCTGATCAGATGGCATCAACTCGATAAACTCGATTCATCAGAATATCCGGATATCCTGCTTGGGGCCAACATAGTAAACGATCCTTACAATACAGCAGTAGAAAAGATCGAAAACTATATCGACGGGACCAAAGGAAAGACACGTGTATTCGACAAGAAACATTATTGGTATCCTATACCTTCGGATCAGATTTCTTTGAATCCGCAATTAACACAGAGTCCGGGATGGAAGTAACATAATGTCTATTTTCTATCGTTTTGGGGTTGTCTAAGTAGTCATATCTTCTTTACCTGACTTGAGCCTGGTCGTGAAGGGCACTTGTAGAAAATTAAGGGAGATGCACTCTTTAGACAACCCTTTTCACAGAACTGAATCATTATTCCTCAATTCTTATGAAATGAATCCAAAGTATTTATTTCATAAAGAGAACCAACTGATCACTGAAGAATCAGGTTTAATTTCCTATTTTTGTGAATCTAAGTGTCGCACATAAATCAAACCGTTTTTTTATAAAACCCATGTTCTTCGGAAAAAAACTTCTGTTGCTTTCAGTATCACTGCTTTTGTCGGTATCATCATTTGCACAGAATGGTAGGACGAATGCCCTGCCCGATAAAAATCCGATTCTCCTGCCGGCATCCTCATTTGTACAGGAAGTTGCAGATGATTCACTGAAAGAAAGACTAAGCCGCTCGCTGACCAATATCTATCAGGAGGTCTTGCTCCGTCCGGGAAAGGTGGAAGTAGACAGCATCGCGGTAAACAACCGCCAAAAAAGTATTACGCTGTTTACCAACCTGTCACTCTCCTACCTCCCGATGCGGGAAAACACTGTATTTCAAATCTATGACAGCGTTCGGTATTACCTCCCCGTCACACAAAAAAAATACCGGATCAGCGTCATCTCCGACGGCGAGGAGATCAGCCATCTCATCCCCAACTACTTCCGGAGTAAACAGAAAGATAAAAACCGTACCATTACACATAAGGTAAGAACACCGCTTGTCACGAATATTTCTGAGCCTGCCGTATCTTTCGGAAAGGGGCTGCAAAACAACCACATCGCTCTCTGGCAGAGCCACGGCTGGTACTACGAGCAGAAGCTGGGACGGTGGGAATGGCAACGGGCACGCATCTTCCAGACGGTGGAGGATCTCTACACGCAGAGCTATGTGCTGCCCTTCCTGGTGCCGATGCTGGAGAATGCTGGTGCCAACGTACTGCTGCCTCGCGAAAGGGATTACAATAAACAGGAAATTATCATTGATAACAACGGTAGCAGGGGATTATCAGCCTACAGCGAGACGAATGGCAGAGAAGCCTGGAGAAACACAGACTCAGCCGGTTTTGCAAACCCCAAAGAGATCTACCTGGATGGTGAAAATCCTTTCCGGATGGGCACGGCGCGACAAATAAAGACCGTTTCAAGAGGTGCTGAATCTGTTGCCACCTGGATAGCCGACATACCGGAGAAAGGTGAATATGGCGTCTATGTCTCCTACCAGACCGTAAAAAACAGCAGCGATGACGCATTATATTCCGTTTACCACGCCGGCGGAAGAACCGATTTCAGGGTCAACCAGCAGATGGGGGGAGGCACCTGGATCTACCTGGGTAGCTTTCCTTTCGAAAAAGGGAACCAACATACGATCACCCTCTCCAACAAAAGCCGACGGGGCGGAAAAATTGTCACCGCCGATGCGGTAAAAATCGGCGGCGGCATGGGAAACATCGCCCGGATGCCCCACCCTGCCGGATTCGAGCGTGAGAACACGAAAAGCTCCGACAGCCTGGTAGAGAAAGAGACGCTTGCGACGAAAATAAACTACGCCCCTGAGATAAGCGGTTACCCCCGCTACACCGAGGGTGCCCGCTACTGGATGCAGTGGGCGGGTGTACCCGATTCGGTTTAC
>JBDKRY010000210.1:0-2068 GCA_039683155.1 Proteiniphilum sp. | reverse complement strand
TCGAATATGGATTTAATCTGCCGGCAGAAGGTGCCATGATCCGTAAGGCGGTGAATGCGAGCCTCGAGGCGGGCATCGTGACCGAAGATATTGCCGATGGTGGTAAAAGCTACCACACCAGTGAGGTAGGAAACTGGATCAGGGAGTTTATTGTTCTTGATTCTTGATTTTTGGTTCCTGGTTCCTGGTTCCTGAACATCGAATAATAAACGTACAAACTTATAAACGTAATAACGTAAAAAGATGAGCAACAACAATCATACAGCACAGGGTGGAAAGAAAGATCACCTGCGCAGCGCGACCAGTACGCAAGGCCGGCTGATGGCCGGTGCACGGGCGCTGTGGCACGCTAACGGGATGACCCGAGAGCAGATGGGCAAGCCCATTATTGCCATTGCCAACTCATTTACCCAGTTTGTGCCGGGACATGTGCATCTGCACGATGTTGGACAGCTGGTGAAAAAAGAAGTGGAAAAACTGGGCTGTTTTGCAGCAGAATTCAATACCATCGCCGTGGACGACGGCATTGCGATGGGGCACGACGGGATGTTGTACTCACTGCCTTCGCGCGATCTGATTGCCGATTCGATAGAGTATATGGTAAACGCGCATAAAGCAGATGCTCTGGTCTGCATCAGCAACTGCGACAAGATCACGCCGGGAATGTTGATGGCTGCCATGCGACTGAATATTCCCACGATCTTTGTTTCCGGCGGGCCCATGGAGGCCGGCAAGATAGGGGAGGAACAAATCGACCTGATTGATGCAATGACCGAATCAGCCGACGAGAATGTGTCCGACGAACGGGTATCCCAACTGGAATTGTCGGCTTGCCCAACCTGCGGCTCCTGCTCCGGCATGTTCACCGCCAACTCGATGAATTGCCTGAACGAGGCAATCGGGCTGGCACTCCCCGGCAACGGAACCATCCTCGCAACCCATGTGAACCGCAAACAGTTGTTTGTAAAGGCGGCAAAACAGATCGTGGAAAATGCGGAACGCTATTATTTCAACGGAGACGAATCTGTGCTCCCGCGCAATATTGCCACGCGTCAGGCGTTCCTGAACGCAATGACCCTCGACATCGCCATGGGTGGATCCACCAATACCATACTCCACACGCTGGCCATTGCCCATGAGGGGGAAATTGGCTTTAATATGGAGGACATTGATGTCCTTTCGCGGCGTGTGCCCTGCATCTGCAAGGTAGCGCCCAACTCAAAAAAATATCATATCCAGGATGTGAACCGCGCAGGCGGGATCATGGGTATCCTGAATGAACTGGCCAAAGCGGGACTGGTGGATACATCGGTCTATCGTGTGGACGGCCTTACACTGGCGGAAGCCATTGAGAAATATGACATCACAAAAGATGATCCTCATGAAGAGGCAAAAGATATCTATTCCTCTGCACCCGGTAACCGTTTTAATCTGGTAATGGGATCGCAGGATGCCCGATTCAAGGAACCGGACATTGACCGGGAAAATGGCTGTATCCGCAGTGTGGAGCATGCGTATACAAAAGACGGAGGACTGGCCATCCTCAAAGGTAACATTGCCATGGACGGCTGCGTGGTGAAGACCGCCGGGGTGGACGAAAGTATCTGGAAGTTTACCGGCAAGGCCAAAGTGTTCCACTCGCAGGATGATGCCAGTGCAGGTATTTTGAACGGCAGGGTGGAAGCCGGCGATGTGGTGGTGATCGTGTACGAAGGACCAAAAGGTGGCCCGGGCATGCAGGAGATGCTTTATCCCACCTCTTACATCAAGGCAAAACATCTTGGGGCAGCATGTGCCCTGATTACTGACGGACGTTTTTCGGGCGGTACATCGGGGTTGTCCATCGGGCATATCTCTCCCGAAGCGGCTGCAGGGGGAAACATCGGACTGGTGCGCGATGGCGACATCATTGAGATTGATATTCCTGAAAGAAGCATCAACCTGAAAATCAGCGATGAGGAGCTTCGGGAAAGAAGAGCACAGGAAGAAGCCAAAGGAGAGAACGCTTTCCGACCGGTACGTGACAGAATAATATCCAAAGCATTGAAGATCTATTCGCACTTTGTGA
>JBDKRY010000209.1:0-11721 GCA_039683155.1 Proteiniphilum sp. | reverse complement strand
TGCTGGAGGTGAAGAATCCCAAAAACAACAGGACGGTAGTGGTAAAAGTCACTGACAGAGGCCCGCATATCAGAAGCAGGATCATCGATCTCTCCTATGCTGCAGCGAAAGAGCTGGGTATCGTCGGCCAGGGCACCGCGCAGGTAGAGATCAAAGAGTGGGTATTCAACCCTTTTTATATTCCCATCCTCGTACCGTTTGATGCGTACGGATTGTTCATCCCCGTAAAAACCGCTGCCGAGGTACTGGATAACCTGGCCATCGACAAGGCAAAAGTGCTGCAATAAATGTCACTTATTCACTCATTCATTCAGCACTTTTTTATTGATCACTATCTGTTGATCCTGCTCCGAAAACCCCGAAAAGGGTCATCTTGTCATAAACTGGCCTTTGATTTTCAGCCAATTGCCATGGCCAAAAAGAGAAAAAATGACTTTTCGAAGGGGGCTCATCTGTTTATTATTCCCCGTTCGAGAAGGAATAGGGAAAATCGGCTTTCTTTGTGCCCCGGTTCTTGTTGGGGGTATCCGACATCGTGAATTCGATCTTTACCCCTTTCATCAGGTCGGTATGCGTAAAATAATTTTTGGAAGACGATTTACCATTGATACTGATATCGCTGATGTAGCGTGTATCGGGTGCATTTCCGGGAGCGTCTATCTCCACCGTCTTCCCGTTTTCGAGATGAAGGATCATCTTCTCAAACAACGGTGATCCGATCACATACTCGTCGCTGCCGGGGCAGACAGGATAGAAGCCGAGTGCCGAGAACACGTACCAGGCCGAGGTCTGTCCGTTGTCTTCATCGCCGCAATAGCCATCGGGAGTGGGCAGGTACAGTTTGTCCATCACCTCGCGCACCCGGTATTGGGCTTTCCAGGGTTCACCGGCGTAGTTATAGAGGTAGATCATGTGCTGGATGGGCTGGTTGCCGTGGGCATATTGTCCCATGTTCATGATCTGCATCTCCCGGATCTCGTGAATAACACCGCCATAGTAGCTGTCATCAAAAACCGGAGGCATCACGAACACCGAATCGAGCATATTCACAAACTCCTTGTTGCCGCCCATCAGGTCGATCAGTCCCTGCGGGTCGTGGAACACCGACCAGGTATAGTGCCAGCTGTTCCCTTCGGTGAAGGCATCGCCCCATTTTGTGGGACTGAAGGGCGACTGAAAGGTGCCGTCTTCGTTGCGCCCCCGCATCAGTTTATGTTCCGGATCGAACAGGTTCCGGTAGTTCTGGCTTCTTTTGGCGAACAGGTCGATCTCCTTTTTCGGACGCTTCAATGCTTTGGCAAGCTTGTAGATGGTCCAGTCGGCATAGGCATACTCCAGTGTGCGTGCTGCATTCTCTTTGATACCCACATTATAGGGCACATACCCCAGCTTATTGTAGTATTCGTGTCCGAGACGTCCCGTAGACGATACTTTGGGATGCACATTCTCCGTACCGTGCAGCATGGCCTCATACAATGTTTCAATATCGTAGCCGCGCAGTCCTTTCAGATAAGCATCGGCCACCACCGATGCAGAATTGTTGCCAATCATGATGCCTCTGTGGCCGGGACTCGCCCACTCCGGCAGGAAGCCGCTATCCTTGTAGGTATTCACCAGCCCCTCCTGTATCTCCCTGTTGACCGAGGGGTAGACCAGGTTCAGCAGCGGAAACAGCGCGCGGAAGGTATCCCAGAAGCCGGTATCGGTATACAGGTAACCGGAGAGTACCTCTCCGTTGTAGGGACTGTAATGTACGATGTTGCCGCCGGCATCTATCTCGTAAAACTTACGGGGAAACAGGGTGGAGCGGTAGAGGGTGGAGTAAAAGGTGCGCTTTTGATCGAGGTTACCTCCCTCCACTGCTATTCTTCCCAGCACCTTGTTCCAGGCATCGCGTCCCTCCTGCTTCACCCGGTCGAAGTCCTTGCCGGACACCTCTTTGAGGTTTTGCCATGCCTGTTCCTGGCTGATGAAGGAAGAGGCTACCCTGGCAACCACCTTTTCGCCTCGTTGGGTGGAGAAGCCGACGAACGCGCCGGTGTGGTTTTCTTCGGCTTTGGTGCCGTTTTGGATGATCTCCTTGTTTTTCACCACATGCTGCTGGAGGAAAGGTTTGTCGAAGACGATCACGAAGTAGTTCCTGAAGTTTTCGGGTACGCCGCCGCTGTTGCGGGTCGTGTAGCCGATGATGGCATTTTTCTCCGGCACGATCTCCACGGCAGAGCCCCTGTCGAAAGCATCCAGCAAGACATAGGCGCTGTCTGTTTCGGGAAAGGTAAAGCGGAAGACAGCCGCCCTTTCGGTCGGTGTAATTTCTGTAGTCACATCATAGTCGGCCAGGTAGGCGCTGTAATAATAAGGTTTCGCGATCTCCGCCTTGTGCGAATACCAGCTGGCGCGTTTTTCCTGATCAAACTCCATTTTGTCCACCATGGGGAAGATGGAGAATTGTCCGTAGTCGTTCATCCACGGACTGGGTTGATGGGTTTGCTTGAATCCGTTGAGTTTATTGTCGGTGTATGCATACTGCCATCCGTCACCGATCTTCCGTGTCTGCGGTGTCCAGAAATTCATCCCCCAGGGACGAGCGATGGCCGGATAGGTATTCCCGTTGGAGAGGGCAAACTCCGACTGGGTACCCATCAGAATGTTCACATAATCTACCGGTGTGTCGTACGATTTCCCTTTCATGCTTGCCGTGCTTAACACAACGCACAGGGCTATTGTTACCTTTTGGGATAGTATCTTCATTATTTACAGACTGTTTATCAGATTTATTTTTCCTTTTGCTTCCAGTGCCACTTCAAAGGCATACACTTTTCCGTACGTCGGATGCTCCACGATGGCATATTGCCGGAGATTGGAAGGTACCAGAAAGCCGAAGGTGGAGCACCCGATGTGGATGCCGGGTTTATTCAGCCTGCTGCTGCGAGGCAAAATCGATGGGAAGTTTTTTGCGGAACGCATCTTTGAAACACATCAGTGTTTCTGTTCTCGACAGGCCGAGGGGTTGCAGTTCGGAGTGAATGATCCGCAGCAGATCCTTGTTGTTTTTCGCGTACACTTTTATCAGCAGGTCGTACTGACCTGTGGTGTAATAACATTCCACCACCTCGGGTATCTTTTCCAGCTCTTTCACCACATAATCGAACGTGGAGGGAGAGGTAAGGAATATGCCCACGAAGGCACAGGTTTCATACCCTATTTTTTCGGCATCGACGACAAACTCTGAACCTTTGATCACGCCGAGGTTGGTCAGTTTCTGTACCCGCTGATGGATGGCCGCTCCCGACACATCACATTCGCGTGCCACTTCCAGAAAGGGAATACGTGCATTGGTCACGATCATCCTGAGGATTTTCTCGTCTAATTCGTCTAATTCATGCTGGGCCATAGATCTACTTTTAAATTGTTATAAAAAGGGATATGTTTTCTACCGATAAATGTTTCCTGTAAGGTATGTTACTGCAATTTATGTATCACAAGTCCCGAGCGGAGTTTTGGTTCAAACCAGGTTGTTTTGGGCGGCATGATGTTGCCGGTGTCGGCAATATCCATCAGCTGCTTCATGGAGACCGGATAGAGGGCAATGGCCACAGCCATCTCGCCGCTGTCCACCCTTTTCTGCAGCTCACCCAGTCCGCGTATGCCCCCCACGAAGTCGATGCGCCTGTCGCTGCGCAGATCTCCGATGCCCAGGATCTCGTCGAGCACCAGGCTGGAGGTGATGGTCACATCCAGCTGGCCTATCGGGTCGCTGTCGTCGTAGGTTCCCGGCTTGGCGGTGACGCTGAAAGAGCGTCCATCCACATACACGGAAAAGTTGTGCAGGTTCTTCGGTTTTGGGATCTCCGATCCGGTGGGCTCCACCACGAAGTTTCTTTCCAGCTTCCGGATAAACTCATCCGGTGTCAGTCCGTTCAGGTCCTTCACCACCCGGTTATAGTCGATGATGGTCAGCTGGCTATCGGGAAAGCAAACCGCCATAAAATAGTTATACTCTTCGTCGCCGGTGTGGCGGGGGTTATTTTTCGCTTTTTCGGCGCCCACCAGGGCCGCCGCCGCGGAGCGATGGTGACCGTCGGCAATGTACATTGCCGGCATACCGGCAAAAATCTCTGTAATGTTGCTGATTGTCTCCTTCTCGTCGATAAGCCAGAAGTGGTGTCCCACGCCATCGACCGACACAAAATCATATTCCGGCTGTTGTGTCGTCACCGATGTCACAATGGCGTTCAGTGCCGGGTTATCGGGATAGGCAAAGAAGACCGGTTCCATGTTGGCATCGGTCACCCGCACATGCTTCATGCGGTCCTCCTCCTTGTCGCGGCGTGTCAGCTCATGTTTTTTGATTTTCCCCGTCATGTAATCCTCTACCGATGCACCCACAACAAGTCCGTACTGTGTCTTGCCATGCATGGTCTGGGCATACACGTAATACATCTCCTGTTCGTCCTGCACCAGCCATCCTTTCTCCTGAAACTTTCGGAAGTTTTCGGCAGCCCTGGCATACACATCCTCGTCGTGTTCATCTTTCCCTGCCGGGAAGTCGATCTCCGGCTTAATGATGTGATACAATGATTTGCTGTTGCCTTCGGCCTCTTTTCGGGCCTCTTCTGAATTCAGTACATCATAGGGACGCGATGCCACCTCCTTGACCAGTTCCTTAGGAGGGCGGACACCTCTGAAAGGTTTTACCTTCATAGAAATATTTTATCTTTTACGTTAATCCTTATAAAAGGTTATCTGCCGCAAATGTAGCTATTTTATCCGGAATTACAGGGCACCCAAAGTGGAGAATTATTAAAAAACCGATGTTCCTGGTTCCAAAGTCATCGAAGGTTGGCATTCAAAGTAGAGAATTGATAAAAAACAGTTACATTTGTTTCGGGAAGTGAGATCATCCAAATCAAACAGACCCTGCCCCGACAGAATAGATTCAAACGGCCGGAGATGTTCATTAAATTTATCATCAACACGCCGTATATCAGGGAGAGCAGGATTCATACATTAAAATCAACTGATACACCTATGATACAGATTAGAGAGACAACCATCATTGAAGCCGCCGAAAAAGGCACGGACGAATTTCTGAAAGTGTTCACCGATGCTTATCTGGAAGCACTGGGCGGGGATATTACCGCTGAGAACATGGATCTGCTGAACGGTTATCAGCACACCCTGCTGGCGCTTCGTTTTTTCTCGGAGGAGGTGAACGAGGGCGGTTTTGTTCAGCTTATCCAGAACGGTTACGGCGGGTATATTTTCGACAACCCCGTTGCCAAAGCGCTGAAGCTGATGGGTGCCACAGGATTATCGAAAATCCTCTACAAGGCGAAAGAGATTTACGATGCCCACCGCGAGGAGCTGGAGCGGGAGACCACCGACGAGGAATTCGCGGCCATGTATGTCGATTTTGAACAGTTCGACGAGTTGGAGGAGAAGTTCTTCTACATTGAAGAAGAGGAGATTCAACTCATTGCGCAGTATGTGGATGAGCATCTGGAAGACTTTGCGGGGCCGCCATTGATCGAAATCACCGGGACGTCGACATAATGCTCCGAAATATGTTTAAACGAAAAACCGGAATATGAAAAACATCAACACAGACAGAAAGCCCGCCGTTGCCGGACAATTTTATCCTGCGAGCGCGGATATGTTGCAGAAAGAGGTAGAAAGTTACTTCCGGGATGCCGTTGAAAAAAAATACCACAACGTAAGGGCAATTATTTGTCCGCATGCAGGGTATATTTTTTCGGGAAAGGTGGCTGCGTCGGGTTATCGCCAGGTCGACGAAACTGCACAGTACAAGCTTGTGTTCATACTGGCATCGTCGCATCATTTTCATTTCGACGGCGCATCGGTATACTGCGACGGCGATTACCGGATGCCGTATGGCAGAGAGACGGTGGATACGAAAACCGGCGAGAGCCTGGTGGAGAGGTACCCCGGACTTTTCACGGACGACCCCGTCCCCCATCTGAAAGAACACGCCATCGAAGTACAGCTTCCGTTTTTGCATCATAGACTGAAGAACAATTATGCCATTGTCCCCATCATCCTTGGCACGTCCGATCCCGGAACATGCCGGCGTCTTGCCCAGGCGCTAAAGCCTTTTCTGACAAAAGACAATTTATTTGTCGTCAGCACCGATTTTTCGCATTATCCCGATTACGACAGCGCCACGTCGGTCGATGCTGCCACAGCACAGGCCATCCTGAAGAATGATCCGCAAAGAGTGCTCGACGTGCTGTCCGCAAATAAACAGAAACACATCGACAACCTGCTGACCAGTTTGTGTGGGTGGACGTCGGTGCTCACGCTGCTGTACATGACCGCCAACAACCCGCGTTATACATACCACACAGTGGATTACCGCAATTCGGGCGATGAGAAGTTGTACGGTGACCGGCACCAGGTGGTGGGATATTGGTCCATCGTGGTCACGGAGAGCCCATCTTCGGAAAAGGAAGAGTTTTTTCTGACGGATAATGACAAAATCGCATTGCTTACGGAAGCGCGCAGCGCCCTTGAAAAACTATTATGGGAAAGAGAAATTTCGCGACCCGATTTAAAAAGTTGTTCCGATGCGGTGAATGCTCATTGTGGCGCTTTTGTAACCCTTAACAAGCGGGGGAAGCTTCGCGGATGCATTGGGAGAATAGAGGCCGATGAACCGCTGCTGAAAACAGTGCACGACATGACCCTATCGGCTGCGTTAAACGATTATCGTTTTCCTCCTGTGACTGCGGAGGAGTTAGACGAAATTGATATTGAAATTTCCGTCTTGTCCCCGCTGAAAAAAATCAGAGATGTTTCGGAAATTGAACTGGGGAAGCACGGCATATACTTGGTGCAAGGCCGCTCGAGCGGTGTTTTTCTACCCCAGGTAGCCGAAGAAACAGGGTGGGATCTGGAAAACTACCTCGGCCACTGTGCCCGCGACAAAGCCTGCATCGGGTGGGACGGCTGGAAGCAAGCCACCATTTACACCTTCACGGCGACCGTTATTGGGGAGAAAGAAATCTGACTTACTTCAAACACGTGGTCTCCAAGGAGGCATTTTCGGTTCACCGCGACCGTTTTTGGGGAGAAAGAAAATCGGTCAATACCTCCGTGCATCGTTAACTCACTCCCAGACGCCGGCAATTTTTTCGCCGCAAACGTTGCATTTTCCTCCTGCCAACCGGTTTTTTGTCACGTTGAACCCTTGTCGTTCCACCAGCAGGTTGTTGCAATGGGGGCAAAACGTGTTTTCACCCTGAAGTTGCGGCAAATTTCCGATATACACGTATTTTATTCCGGCGCTTTCCGCAATTATCTTTGCCTGTTGCAACAATATCTCGGGAGTTGCCGGTCTATCGGTCAGCCGGTATGTGGGAAAGAAGCGGCTGAAATGCAGCGGCGTATCAGCAAAGCCGTTTTCCACCAGCCACGCACACATTTTCCCGATCATTTCGGTGCTATCGTTGTAACCGGGAATCAATAAATTGGTGATCTCGAGCCATATATTATTTTCCTTCAGCGTTTTCAAGGTTCTTAACACTGGGTACAGGCTCCCCAAAGTCAACTGTCGATAGGCTGCATTGTCGAAACATTTTAAATCGATATTGGCCGCGTCGAGATAAGGACAAAGGTCGAGCAACGGTTCACGGTTGATGTAACCGTTTGAGACCATGACGGTCTTCATCTTTTTTTTGTGTGCCAGCACCGCAATGTCGTACATATATTCGTAGAACACCGTTGGTTCCGTATAGGTAAACGCGATGAGTCCGGTGTGGTATGAAAGCGCCATATCGATTATTTCCTGCGGGTTGAGCCGGTAATGGGGCAACTCTTCCGGCGACGCCTGCGATATTTGCCAGTTCTGGCAATTGGCACAATGAAAGTTACATCCTGCGGTAGCCAGCGACAGGATATTCTCGCCCGGGTGGAAGTGGAACAACGGTTTTTTTTCAATCGGATCCATACTTACCGAGCACGGATTGCCATAAGCCATCGTATACAGCGTTCCGTTCAGGTTTTTTCTCGTGTGGCACAATCCCGTTTCGTTCTCCTGCAACAGGCACACATGCGGACAAAGAAGGCAACGGACAGTACCATCGGCTTTTTGTTCCTGATAACGTGCCAGCTTGTACATATCCACAGAATCAGTTTTTTTCATTGTTTCCATTTTTTTGTGCCCATTCGGTGACATTCGTTTTGGATTCCAAATCAAACCTGGAATACAAATTACTTTTCCGGTTCGTAAGGCTCATTTAATGATATCCATATTGGATTCCAAATTTAAGCAGTTTTTTTAAGAAAATCTTCATCCGATTCCGGGTCCTCCATAAAAAACCTTTTGATTGTGCAATCAATCACCAGTAACTTTCCCACCGCTTCATTCCGGCTCCTCCATGAAACCCTTCGGATGGTGTAATCAATCACTTTTCCTTCCTCTTCCAACCGAATCCTCCATAAAACCTTTCGGATAGATAAAGATTCAAGATTTATGAAAATGATTTTTGCAATTGAATATAAAGTCGTATTTTTGAAAGTAAATAATTTTAGTCCTATGAAAACATTACAAGAAATAAAAAAATTAATGAGAATGAACCGATTTATTATGTTAGCATCTCTTTTTATCCTAGGTTCTTCGATATCGGCTCAGGATATCAAATTCCCAGCACCCAACAGGACAGGAGGCAAGCCTTTGATGCAGGCTTTGAACGAACGAAAATCCACAAGGTCATATCAGGATAAAGATTTAACCCTTCAGCAACTATCCGATCTGCTATGGGCAGCCAACGGGTTTAATCGTGATACAAAGCGCACGGTACCAACGGCAAACGATCGTCAGGAGCTGGAGCTGTATGTCGCTACCAGGAATGGAATCTATTTTTATGATGCTCATCAACACCTCCTGAGAGAAGTGAAAAAAGGCGATTACCGTGCCCAGACAGGAGTGCAGGATTTTGTTGCACAGGCGACACTCAATCTGATCTTTGTTTCAGACATGGAAAAAGCGTCCAGCAGGCAATATGCATATACCGATTGTGGATTTGTCTCACAAAACATCTATCTGTACTGTGCCTCAGAAGGGCTCGGTTCCGTTGTCCGCGGCTCCTTTGACAAGGAGAAACTGCATCAGCTTATCAATCTGAGCCCCAATCAGGAGGTTTTATTAACCCAATCGGTCGGTTATCCCGATTAAAAGCAGATTGCCACATCCGGGCGCTTTGCGGCTAAACGCGTTTGTATGATTGGCAACCTTGCGTGATTTTCAATTCCAGTATGCTGCGATTGAAGGCTTTAGCAGACGCAACAGCTAACATCGGTGCAATATTTCAATTCCAGTATGGTGCGATTGAAGGTTTTTGCTGATACACAAAGAGACGCACAGAACTTCATTTCAATTCCAGTATGGTGCGATTGAAGGCATACTTTCGTGCTTTTGTGAATTTTGCTACAACTCATTTCAATTCCAGTATGGTGCGATTGAAGGGATCGCCGGAGACAGTAACAAACATTTTTGCACTATTTCAATTCCAGTATGGTGCGATTGAAGGCCACCAGAACCTATATTCACCGCGATACTTTATCATTTCAATTCCAGTATGGTGCGATTGAAGGATCGTATATGGCAATACGAACCCGGCGATTGGAATAATTTCAATTCCAGTATGGTGCGATTGAAGGGACGAACTCAAATTGTATAATCGCAAAGCATCAGATTTCAATTCCAGTATGGTGCGATTGAAGGCAGGATGCGTTGTTTCTCTTTAACAGGAGGATGCAATTTCAATTCCAGTATGGTGCGATTGAAGGGGAGCAGGAATGCAGCATTTACATCTACATTGCCAAATTTCAATTCCAGTATGGTGCGATTGAAGGATCATTTATTGGAGCCTCTAAAGCTACCAGGTTCGCAATTTCAATTCCAGTATGGTGCGATTGAAGGTAGTACATAATTGAAAACCGAGAGTTCTGTAATACATTTCAATTCCAGTATGGTGCGATTGAAGGTTCATAGTAAAGCTGTTCTATTGTTAATTTCAAAAATTTCAATTCCAGTATGGTGCGATTGAAGGCTTCAATGCCCTCGAAGATTTGATGACGCTTTATCTATTTCAATTCCAGTATGGTGCGATTGAAGGTTTCACAGTTGAGAAGCTCTACAACCTCATCTTGATTTCAATTCCAGTATGGTGCGATTGAAGGCTTCAACGGCTTATTCAGTCGGGCAGATGGGGGCAACATTTCAATTCCAGTATGGTGCGATTGAAGGCATATAGCGTATCAAACTTTAGCGTTACAGTATATAGATTTCAATTCCAGTATGGTGCGATTGAAGGAAGATTTCGTGTACAATGGTGTTCGTGGTCGCTTCGAAATTTCAATTCCAGTATGGTGCGATTGAAGGAAACCGGGCATGTTACCGCTCTTTAAGTCCACAGCCATTTCAATTCCAGTATGGTGCGATTGAAGGAAACCGGGCATGTTACCGCTCTTTAAGTCCACAGCCATTTCAATTCCAGTATGGTGCGATTGAAGGCATCCAGTAGTTGGGGCTGTTGTTCCACTTGAGCTTTATTTCAATTCCAGTATGGTGCGATTGAAGGCTTCGTGAATGATTGCGATAAAAGGCAGCCGAAACTATTTCAATTCCAGTATGGTGCGATTGAAGGGTGGAAGGAACTTTGGTATATTGGATTTTTATTGATTTCAATTCCAGTATGGTGCGATTGAAGGATAGCAGCAGAGCAGCTCGGGCGCGCATGCTACATGAATTTCAATTCCAGTATGGTGCGATTGAAGGGCAGTTACTTCAACCCTTTTATAAGTAGTGAGCCACATTTCAATTCCAGTATGGTGCGATTGAAGGTTTTCAGCTCTGCACCCTGTTCCTCTGTTATCTTATATTTCAATTCCAGTATGGTGCGATTGAAGGAAGGTGTTCTCAAAGACATTAATGAGCTTGTTTTTTAATTTCAATTCCAGTATGGTGCGATTGAAGGTTACTCGAGGGCTTACTCGTTTGAGGACGCCCAAAATTTCAATTCCAGTATGGTGCGATTGAAGGCTTACATTCGATGAATTTAAGAGAGCTCAGGTGATATTTCAATTCCAGTATGGTGCGATTGAAGGTTTGCCAGCGCTGCAAAAAGTTGAACGTTTTGTAAATTTCAATTCCAGTATGGTGCGATTGAAGGTTAATAGCGTCTTAGCCTTTTTGGGATGAGCAACAACAATTTCAATTCCAGTATGGTGCGATTGAAGGAGCGCTCCGCTCCTCTACCTATCAGCTTCTTCGCATTTCAATTCCAGTATGGTGCGATTGAAGGTGATCCTAAAGCGGATATATTTTCCTTCCATTACATTTCAATTCCAGTATGGTGCGATTGAAGGGGTGTTCTCAAAGACATTAATGAGCTTGTTTATTAATTTCAATTCCAGTATGGTGCGATTGAAGGCTCTATCACCGAGCTGAAACGCTATAACATTATTAGATTTCAATTCCAGTATGGTGCGATTGAAGGCCGCAACGGGAAAATACTCATCTGTTTCCTGATCCTTAATTTCAATTCCAGTATGGTGCGATTGAAGGCTGCTTTTATGCGCAGCATATCGTTATGCAAAGCGATACAAAAAGTGTATCTGAATATCAATCAAATAAGTCTAACACTTTGCAGTACCGCTTTGCATAATCATACCGTCATTTATTCAAAGATTTGAGCC
>JBDKRY010000208.1:0-11970 GCA_039683155.1 Proteiniphilum sp. | reverse complement strand
GGTCTCAAAATTGTAAAACGTACCAAACTCTTTCGTTTTTTGATATTCCTGTGTCACAATCAGGTTTTCAGTACGGATACCGTATTGTCCCTCGCGATAGATACCCGGCTCGTTGGAGGTGACCATCCCCGGTTTCAATGGGGTGAGGTTCTCTTCCAGGCGGATATTTTGCGGCCCTTCGTGTACGTTGAGGAAATGACCGATGCCGTGTCCCGTGCCATGCCAATAGGTAAGGCATTCATCCCACAAAGATTTCCTGGCCAGTACATCGAGCTGCGAACCGCGCGTTCCTTCCGGAAAGATAGCTGTCGCCAGCGCAATGTGTCCTTTTAATACATTGGTATAATCGGCTTTCATCTGTTTAGTAAGCTTACCGACAGCCACGGTGCGGGTAATGTCGGTGGTTCCGTCCTGATATTGTGCGCCTGAGTCGATCAGCAGCAACCCCTCCGGTTCCACTTTCAGGCAGGTTTCCGGGCTAGCGTGGTAATGAACGACTGCGCCGTTGGGTCCGTATCCGGCGATGGTTCCGAAGCTCTCTCCCACAAACAGATCCTGTTGAGAACGGTATTCAAGCAGTTTCTCCTCTACTGTCACCTCGCTGACCTCTCCCGCGGGAACAGCTTTCTCAAGCCACATGTAAAACTTTACCAAAGCTACGCCGTCTTTGATCATCGCATTGCGGAAGCCGTTTAGTTCTGTCTCATTTTTAATGCTTTTCATCATATCCACGGGAGAGGGGATGTCCACAACACGACAGGAGGAGGGAATGGTTTGCCATAATCTGTAATTGATCTTATTCCCGGTGATGCACACACTGTAGTTTTCGGGAAGATTAGATACATAGGCAAATATATCCTGATAATCGCTGAGGGTAATACCCTGCTCTGCATAAGCATGGACAGACTCCTCAGTCAGCTTCTCCGGATCGATAAATAATATCGTTTCATTTTCTGAGACATATCCGTATGCAACGGCCACCGGGTTGTAATCTACATCGTTGCCCCTGAGGTTGAATGTCCAGGCTACGGCATCGAGTGTGACCACAATCAGCCCGTCTGCCTCCACTTTCTTTAATTCGGCATTGATCCGTGCGATCTTGCTCTTCACCGATTCTCCGGCTATAGCATCGGGGAGGATGAAAACTTTGTTTTTGGGGATTTCGGGACGGTCGCCGCGTATTTCCGAAAACGGATCGAAAGCTGTTTCAAGTCGGATTTCCCTGGCATCGAGCTTATTTTTTAATGCTTTTGCATCAGAGGCGGCATATACCAATCCGTCGATACCTACTGTGCCGCCTTTGCCAACCTGTGCAATGATCCAATCGGTCATGTCGGGCGTATCGGCCTGGCCCATTTTGAACAATTCGAATCCCGTATCGGCCAACTCATCTGCAGCCTGCAGAAAATAGCGCGAATCGGTCCACACGCCCGCCTTTTCCCGGGTTACCACAGCTGTGCCGGCTGAACCCGTGAAGCCGCTGATCCATTTTCTGGACTCCCAGTATTTGGGAGGATATTCACTCACATGGGCGTCGGTACTGGGGATGATGAAAGCATCCAGGCTTTTTTCATGCATGAATTGTCTTAAGGCTGAAAGCCTTTCGGGAATTTCATTTGTTTTCATTTCTTGATGATTTAGCGTATAAAACAACAAATATAATAAATTGTTCTTATATTTGAACCTTAAAAACGGGTGAATGGCTGATACGTGCATTAACAGACAAATGAAGACCAGGATCGAACTCAGCAACCTGCGATTTTATGCCCATCATGGCATGTTACCGCATGAAACGGCAGTCGGGAATGAATTTATCGTGAACCTGATGCTGGAAGCCGATCTTTCAGCCGCATGCGTAACGGATATTGTGGATGATACGATTAATTATGCCGATGTGTTCGATTTGGTGAAAACAGAAATGCGGATTCCCTCAAAACTCCTGGAACATGTAGCAGGACGTATTTTCAGGAAATTAAAAGAGAAATATCCGCAGCTCTCTGCAATCACGGTAAGCGTGGCCAAGATGCATCCTCCCGTGGACGGTGAAATGGAAAAAGCCGTAATCGTGCTCACTTCCTCACTGTAAACTTCCAACTTTTTCGTACCTTTGCAGAAATTTCCTGAGCTCATGGATGAACGTGTAGATAATAGAGTGCCTTCCCCTGTCACAGAAGTGCTTGTTGCTTCTCCCGATGAGATGGTGCAGCAGGCTGAACCGCTGATGTTACGTACGGAGAATCTGGTAAAAAAATATGGTAAACGAACCGTGGTGAATCACGTCTCCATCAATGTGAAGCAGGGAGAGATTGTGGGATTGCTCGGTCCGAACGGAGCCGGCAAGACGACTACTTTTTACATGACCGTGGGGTTGATTGTCCCCAATGAAGGAGAGATATTTATTGGTAATCAGAAAATTACCCGGTTCCCGGTCTACAAAAGGGCCCAGAACGGTATTGGTTACCTGGCCCAGGAAGCATCTATTTTTCGGAAAATGACGGTGGAAGATAACATCAAATCGGTGCTGGAGTTCACGGATATGTCCGCCAAAGTACAAAAGCAAAAGCTTGAGAGCCTGATTGAAGAGTTCGGCCTGCAGAAAGTGCGGAAGAACCCGGGAGACCGCCTGTCGGGGGGGGAACGGCGTCGCGCCGAGATTGCACGCTGTCTGGCGATCGACCCGAAATTTATCATGCTCGATGAGCCTTTCGCCGGTATCGATCCCATTGCAGTACAGGATATCCAATCTATTGTGGCACAATTAAAATTCAGGAATATCGGTATTCTTATCACCGACCATAATGTGGACGAGACATTGAGTATTACGGACCGGGCTTACCTTCTTTTTGAAGGGAAGGTGCTTTTTCAGGGTACAGCAGAAGAGCTGGCTGCCAATCCTGTAGTCCGGGAGAAGTACCTGGGGCGCGATTTTGAGTTGCGTAAACGCACGTTCGATACAGCCTGAATGTTTATGGCACGCCTGCTATCCATTGATTACGGTAAAAAACGCACAGGAATTGCGGTAAGTGATCCCCTGCAGATCATTGCCAACGGTTTGACTACGGTGGAAACAACTCAGCTGTTTGATTTTCTGGCTGAGTATCTCCGGAAGGAGGAAGTTGCCTGCATCGTGGTGGGGCTGTCCAAACAAATGAACAATGAACTGTCGGAAAATATGAAGCGTGTGGAGCCTTTCGTCAACAGGTTGAGGAGGCTCTATCCCCATATTCCGGTAGAATATTTCGATGAACGGTTCTCGTCGAAGATGGCGCATCAGACAATGATCGACGGCGGACTGAAAAAGAAGGACCGAAAAAACAAGGCACTGGTGGATGAAATCAGTGCCACCATTATCCTGCAGGGCTATATGGAAAGCAAAAGAATGAAACGATAAAAAATAAATGTTCTCAGGTAGCGGTTTTTCACATAAGCAGGAGTGATAACGTGCGAACTGAGGCCTGTTTTGCGCTTATGATTTTACCAATTTATATTTACGGGCAACCTGTGTTGCGAAAAGTATCCGGGGATATTGACCCGGCGAATTATCCGGATTTGAATGAGTTGATCGAAAACATGTTCGAAACAATGTATCATGCCGATGGAGTGGGGATCGCAGCTCCTCAGGTCGGACTGACTGACCGCATCTTTGTGGTGGATATGGCACCTATAGCCAGTGAAGAGCATCCGGAGTTCAAGGATTTTAAAAAGGTGTTTATCAATGCTCATATTACGGAGCGAAGCGGCGAAGAGGTACTGGTGGAAGAGGGTTGCCTCAGTATCCCCGGTATTCACGAGAAGGTGTCGCGTGAAAATAAAATCCGGATCTCGTATCTCGATGAAAATCTGCAACCCCGCGATGATACATATGAAGGGTATATGGCGCGTGTTATTCAACATGAATATGATCACCTCGACGGAATCCTGTTTGTGGATAAGATATCGCCACTCCGCAAACGAATGGTTAAAAGCAAACTTTCCAATATGGAAAAAGGAAAAGTTGCCTGCGATTACAAGATTAAACCGGTGCGGTAATTAGTTGTCTGCGGTGGTTAGTCTTTGCGCTGCCTGCTCATCCAGGAACCAAAGGAGATTTCCCGAATCCGGTTGTACCAAGGCAGCGGGGTATTTTTTTGCAGCCTGTTCAGGATGGCTGATAATCTCTTCTACCTTATTGGCTTTATTTTCCCCGGTAACCAGAAACACCACATTGCGGGCAGCATTAATCACCTTCCCCGTCACGCTCACTCTTTTTTGCCCGCTTACAGGGTGTGTTGCAGTAACACAAAGGTCTTCGCTATGCCATAAATCTATTTGGTGTGGAAAAATTGATGCGGTATGCCCGTCGTCACCCATCCCCAACATCATAATATCGAAAGACGGGATTCCGTTCACTGTTGCCAGCTCTTGTTTAAGCGTTTCTCCATACCGTTTTGCTTCAGTAATGGGATCGTTTTCTCCAAAGATGCGATATATATTTCTTTGTGGTACCTGTACAAAATCAAAAAGATGTTCTTTCGTCATTTTATAGTTACTCTCCGCATGCGTTGGAGGCACACAGCGTTCATCGCCCCAGAAGAATTTTATTTTTGTCCAGTCAATCTCTTGTGCGGGCAGTGTCGCCCAGTAATCGAACAGTGATTTGGGTGTGGATCCTCCCGACAGGGCAATAGTTACGATTTCCTTGTCTGCTGAAATCTCCTTCAACCAGTCGGTAAAGCTACGGTTTAAATCCTGCAACGACGCAAATATCTGTATATTCATTTTTTCAGTAATCAGTTCTCAGCACTCCGTTCCTACTTCTTATTTCCCCATCATAACTCGCAGTAAACGCCATCTTCCGCCAGATTTTTACAGGGATAACGCCAGGTGTTTTCTTCTCCCTCAATGAGGTTGTCAGCCACATCGGGTCCCCATGTTCCGGAGGGATATCCATGGAGAGGTGCTTCTTTATCGTTCTCCCAGTAATCGAGGATGGGCTGTACAAACTTCCATGTCGCTTCCGCCGCTTCATTGCTCATGTAAAGCATGTTGTCGCCGGTCATACAGTCGAGTATCAGTCTTTCGTAAGCGCCGGGAATGTAATGATCGTTCAGTTCCGAGTAGTGAAAGTCCATATTCACCGGCTTCACCTCATATCCGCTTCCGGGAACCTTCATCCCTGTTTTCAGCAGGATACCTTCATCCGGTTGGATGCGGATAATCAGTTGATTGTCAGGGTTCATGTTCCCATCGGCCGGTTTGAACAGCTTCATGGGGGTGGGCCTGAAATGAATCACCACCTCCGTCACGTTGACAGGTAATCTTTTGCCTGTGCGGATATAGAAGGGAACACCCTGCCAGCGCCAGTTATCGATATAAACCTTCACCGCGGCGTAAGTTTCGGTACGGGAGTTCTGCTCCACATTTTTTTCATCCCTGTAGCCGTTGTACTGTTTGCCGCGTACGGAGGCTTCGGTGTACTGACCGCGGATCACGTTTTCTCTCAGATCCTCTTTGCTGAAAGGACGCAACGAACGAAACACCTTTAGCTTCTCGTATCTGATCTCCTCGGCTGTAATCTTGTTAGGTGGTTCCATTGCGACCAGCGAGGCCACCTGCAACAAATGATTCTGTATCATGTCCCTCAGAGCTCCCGAATGATCATAGTACCCACCCCTATCTTCCACACCCATGCTCTCGGCCGCTGTGATCTCCACATGTTGGATGTAATTGCGGTTCCAAAGCGGTTCGTAAATGCCATTGGCAAAGCGGGTTACCATCAGGTTCTGCACAGTTTCCTTTCCCAGGTAATGGTCGATCCGGTAAATCTGATCTTCCTGAAAAAATATCAGCAATTGTTTATTCAGTTCGATGGCCGAAGCCAGGTCGTGCCCGAACGGCTTTTCAATAATAATCCTTCTGAAGCCCTTCTGCTGAAGTGTCAGTCCCTGCCCGTAAAGATACTTGGGGATGGTGCTGTAGAGTGAGGGCGGGGTGGAGAGGTAAAAGATATAGTTCTGTCCGAGATTAAGCTGCTTGTTCAATGTGTCCAGTTTCTCCTTCACATGGATATACTCTTCCCCTTTGCCGGTATCGATGCTTAGATAAAACAGTCTGGAGAGAAAGTCATTCATCTTTTCAGCCGGAGCATCCTTGTAGTGGGCAAATTGGCTGATTCCCTCCCCCATCTTTTTCCGGAACTGATTATCCGTGAACGCAGAACGGGCTACACCTAAAACGGCATATCCTTCCGGCAGGGAATCGTTCATGTAAAGATCGAATACGGCTGGAATCAGTTTTCTGTATGTAAGGTCGCCTGAGGCACCGAAAATTACCAGTGCCTGGTTGGTTGTTTTCTTCATTACACTATTATGTTTGGATATATGTAAAAACAAATGTACGACCAAAAAGTTGACAACTTTACGTTCAAAGAAAAAAATGACCTGGCCTGGATATTAAAATGATTATGACTTTGATAATACGATAATTTATCGTACCTTTGCCGCTCGAAAAAATAAGTTTGTTTATTTAACGCATTAATAATTAATTGAGTATGAATAATTACGAAACCGTTTTCATTTTAACTCCCGTTTTGTCTGATGCTCAGATGAAGGAAGCGGTTGAAAAATTCAAAAACCTCCTCACAGAGCAAGGGGCTGAAATTGTCAACGAAGAAGACTGGGGGCTGCGCAAGCTGGCCTATACCATCGACAAGAAGACGACCGGATTTTATACCTTCCTGGAGTTCAAGGCAGAGCCTTCGGTGATTGATAAGCTGGAAGTGAATTTTCGGCGTGATGAACGTGTGATCCGTTTCTTAACCGTGAAACAGGATAAATTTGCACTGGAGTATGCTGAGAAGAGAAGAAACAACAAAGGCGGAAAGAAACAGGAAGCCTATTCTTCAGCAGCAAAGACTGTGAAAACAGGAAGGGCTGAAAAAGCGGAAGGGGTTGCTTCGGAAGTAATATTAAACGAAAAGGAGGATTAAGAAATGGCGAAACAATCAGAAATCAGATATTTGACGCCACTGTCAGTGGATGTAAAAAAGAAAAAATATTGCCGATTCAAAAAGAACGGCATCAAGTACATTGATTATAAGGATCCGGAATTCCTGAAAAAGTTCCTGAATGAACAGGGAAAAATTTTACCGAGAAGAATCACCGGTACATCATTGAAGTTTCAACGCCGTATCGCGCAAGCAGTGAAAAGAGCTCGTCATATTGCCTTGCTTCCGTACGTGACCGATTTAATGAAATAATAAGGAGGAAGAGACATGGAAGTAATATTGAAAGAAGATATCCTGAATTTAGGTTATAAGGATGATATCGTGAACGTGAAAAAAGGATACGCCCGCAATTTTCTCATCTCGCAGGGAAAAGCTGTTATTGCCAGCGAATCGGCCAAGAAGGTGCTTGCTGAAAACCAAAAACAGCGTGCCCACAAACTCGCACAGATGAAAGCCGACGCACAGGCTATTGCTGATAAGCTGGAAGGTGTTTCACTGACCATCGGAGCAAAAACAAGCTCTACGGGTACCATTTTCGGATCGGTGACCAATATTCAAATTGCTGATGCTCTCAGGGAAAAAGGGTTCGAATTAGACAGGAAGCATATCCTGATCAAAGATGCCGTAAAAGAGGTGGGAAGCTACAAAGCAGTTGTCAAACTCCACAAAGAGGTTTCTGTTGAGATCCCTTTCGAGGTGATTGCTGAATAAATTTAACGTATAGATAAGGTAAAAGCCTCTGAAATTTTCAGAGGTTTTTTTTACACTTGTTTACCCGTGCTGTAGTATCTCCACCGTATCTTTTGCGATGGTGAGTTCCTCATCGGTGGGAATGATGAGTACTTTGACTTTCGACGAAGGTTTGCTGATTATCACCTCTTTGGCTCTGACAGAGGCATTCAGCTCTTCGTCGAGATCGATGCCCATAAATTCCATGTTTTTACACACTTCACTGCGTGTGACTGCCTGGTTTTCACCTACACCACCCGTGAATACCAGGATATCCACACCCCCTAAAGCGGCGGCATAGGATCCTATATATTTCTTGATGCGGTAATTATAGGTGTTCATGGCCAGCATGGCCCGTTTGTCCCCGTTGTCAATACCTGTCTGAATTTCCCGCATGTCGGATGAGATACCTGAAATGCCAAGGATGCCTGAAAATTTGTTCAGCAGGGTAGATATTCCTTTCGTACCCATATGCTCTTTCTCCATGATATAGGAGATCACGCCCGGATCCACATCCCCGGAACGGGTGCCCATGATTAGTCCCTCCACAGGGGTCATACCCATGCTCGTGTCGATCGATCTTCCCCCCTTGATGGCTGTCACAGAGCAGCCGTTGCCGATATGTGCCGTGATGATGCGTTGTTCCTCATAGGGGACACCCAGGAAATCACAGGCTCTCTTCGATACGTACCGATGGCTGGTACCATGAAAACCGTAACGACGGATGCCGTATTTCTCGTACAATACATATGGAATACCATACGTATAGGCATAATCGGGCATGGTCTGGTGAAAAGCAGTATCAAAGACGCCTACCTGAGGTGTATCGGGCATCAGCTCCTGAATGGCGTAAATACCTTTCAGGTTGGGCGGATTGTGCAGGGGCGCCAGCTCGATGCAGTCGTTCAGAATCTCGATTACCTCATCCGTGATCAGCACGCTCGAATTAAACCGTTCTCCTCCATGTACCACACGGTGTCCCACGGCATCTATCTCATTGAGCGATTTAATACATCCGTATTTCTCGCTGAGCATCACACCCAGAATGTATTCTATCCCGGCACGGTGTTCAAGGATCTCACCCTCGAGCATCACTTTCTGTCCGTCGGGAAGGGTGAACTTCAGAAAGGAACCTTTCATCCCTATTTTTTCGATACCACCCTGTGCGACTACCTCTTTGCTCTCCATCTCGAAAAGCTTGTATTTGATGGATGAGCTTCCGCAATTTAAAACCAATATCTTCATTGTTTATCCTCCATTAGTTGTACAGTGATTTATTGGGTGAAACCGGATTACCGTTTTCATCGTATAAATAAAAACCTTTTCCTGTACGTACACCCAACTGGTTGGAACGGTACAGCTTCCATAAAAGAGGATTTGGTTTATAATGCTTCGCTCCGAAATCGTTGAACATCGCCTCCATCAAGGTGACCAGACGTTCGATGCCAATGATATCGGCCATACGGAATATGCCGTAGCGCTGTCCGTAAATGATGGTGAAGGTCTCTTCGATATCTTCCAGGGAGCATACTCTTTCCAGCAGCACCTGGCATGCTTCATTGAGCATGGTGGCTACCATCCTCAGACTCACATTCCCGTTACTTTCATTGATGCGGTGGGGTTTGTAGTTAATCAGCCGGGCGAAAACCTCCATCTTTTGATACACTTCTTCCGACGTATACATCCCGCTTACGATTTCCAGGATCCGGGCATCGGGATGTGCCACCGGGAAGTAGAGGCTTACACATCGCTCTTTATGTTCCAGATCGGCTGCCAGCTCGCTGATAATGACGGTGGATCCGTTGGTGGCAATAATGGCATCTGTATCCAGGATATCCTCCAGTTTCTTGAAGATATTTTTCCGGAGCGGCGTACTGCGGCGTCCGGTTTCCGTATAACGGGTACATTCAATGACCAGGTCACATCCCGCAAAGTCTTCGTAATTGAGCGTGGGGGTGATGCGGTTCATGATCACTTTCTTTTCAGATTGTGTCAATCCCCAGTTGCTGATCTTCTGGTCTATGATCTTCTCCAGCTCACCCAGCACAAAGTCGATGCGTTCCGGCGATTCATCCAGGAAGACCACCTCCATGCCGGCCGTCGAGGCCATGTTGATGATATTTCTTCCCTCTTTTCCGGCACCTACCACGCCGATCTTTGAGAATAAAGGTTTATTCCTGCTATCTGCGGAGAGGGTAAGTCCATACTTCTCAATAGGTTCAATAATCATTTCACTCATAGGTCATGTCGAAATTATCTGTTTTGTTTTAACCCGATAGCCTGAATGGCAGCAATGGCCACCATTTTGTAAATATCGTCAACCGAGCAGCCGCGTGAAAGATCATTCACGGGTGCTGCCATGCCCTGCAATACAGGTCCTACTGCCTCTGCATTGCCCAGTCTCTGCACCAGTTTGTATGCGATATTTCCCGATTCGAGGGTGGGGAAGACCAACACATTGGCTTTCCCGGCAATAATACTTCCCGGTGCTTTGCTTGCTCCCACAGCGGGTACCAGGGCTGCATCGGCCTGCAGCTCACCGTCAATCAGCAAAGAAGGATCTGTTTCTTTTGCCATGCGGGTGGCCTCCCGAACCTTGTCGATCATCTCATGCTCTGCGCTGCCTTTCGTGGAGAAGCTCAGCATTGCCACCCGCGGCTCCACACCTACCAGGCTCTTCATTGTCTGTGCCGAGGCTACCGCAATAGATGCCAGCTCTTCGGCTGTGGGATTGGGCATAACCGCGCAATCGGCGAACAGCAGGGTACCGTTTTCTCCGTACTGCGGTGTTTGGGTGAACATAATAAAGGCACCGGATACTACTTTTACACCCGGTGAGGTCTTGATGATCTGCAGGGCGGGACGGAGCACATCGCCCGTCGTGTTGCGTGCACCGGCAATCTCACCGTCGGCATCCCCGTTTTTGATCATCAGGCAGGCAAGGTAGAGCGGGTCTTCCACCAGCACGGCTGCCTGTTCGGGTGTCATCCCCTTCTTTTTGCGCAATTCAACCAGCAGGTCGATGTACGTCGTTTTCCTGTGATGGTTTGTTGGATCTATAATCGTAGCCTTCCCCACATTTGAGAGCCCTGTTTCTCTGGCTAATTGTTCAATTTCCTGCGGGTTCCCCAGCAGAATAATCTCGGCCACGCCGTCGCGTAGCAGGTGGTCGGCTGCCTGAAGCGTCCTCTTTTCCGAGCCTTCGGGCAGGACAATACGCTGTTTATCTGCTTTTGCCCTTTCAATGATGCTTTCAATTACGTTCATTTGTCTATTTTGTTTTGGCCTTTCCAATAAGGGCCAGCGTACAATTTTATGCGGTAATGTTTATTGTACATGAAGATCGTATCGAACTTTTGCATGCAACGAGCGCAGCGTAAATTCGTTTACTTTGCCGGGTGCAGCAACTATTTCGTTAAGTGAGATCATCGTATAAACATGTTTGGACTATGCCGAACTTAGAAATAGTGGAATACAATGCAAAAGTCCAGCTTTACTGAACTCGCATGATGCCTATGATCATTTCACAATAAAATGGTTGCTCCGCAAAAGTACAAAAAATTGCATGAAACAGGTAACAAAATGGTCGCGAATTAGCGTTTATTCTCTGACAAGCTTGTTCCGATCGAGTATCTTCACCGTGCGCCCTTTCAGGAGAATAATACCATCGTCCTCCATCTCTTTCATGGATCGGGCAAGCGACTGGCGCTGTACGCCGAAATATTCCGCCAGCTGTGTGCGGGAGCGTTTCAGGTTGAAAGTATCTTTTTCCACCGTGGTCTTTTCCAGGAAAAAAGTTGCCAGCTTCTTCCTTAAGCTTTTCAGGGAGATCATCTGCAGCTTATTGGTCAGAAAAAAGGTGAGATCGGCATTCATCGTCAGAAAATTGGTGAGCAGCTGCTTGTTGTTCGCCATCTCATCGAGCCAGGCATCCTTGGATATTTTCAGGAAGACACAGGGCTCTGCGGCAATCACATCTACCGGATAGCTTTTTTTGACCCCGTAGATAAATGCCGGAGCCAGAGGAATCACCGCTTCCAGAATATCAATATGCAATACATTCCCTTCCCGGGTGATCATCTCTGTCCGGACACTGCCCTGAACCAGCAACATCACCGAATGAATGGGCTCTCCCTGAAGCACAATGGTTTCTCCTTTTTTGTAGGTGAGCACTTCCTTTACATTTCTGTCCAGAAATTGATCATGTTCTCCCTGAGACATCCCTTTGAACAGCGGGCAATAAGATAATTCCTGAT
>JBDKRY010000207.1:0-11752 GCA_039683155.1 Proteiniphilum sp. | reverse complement strand
AGTCCGCCGTTGGTTCTTCACAAAAAATACAAAAAATGAGAATGATAAAACGAATAATTAACAAGAAATCTGCATATGCGCTAAATAGCTTTAGCTTTTACGCTACTGCGGAAATTAGTACAACAGTATATTTGTACCAGATTTTTTCGGATAATTATTCCGGATTATCCCTAAAAAGCTTATATTTGTACGGAAGTTACTCACTTAAACGAAGGTAAACACAATCATGCAAAAAACAATCCTGACAGCAACCCTTCTTTTGGCACTTTTCACCTCCGCCTGTACGCAACAAGCTGAAAAAAAATTCAACGGCAAGGATTTATCCGACTGGCAGTTTGCAGTAGAAAAGAATGCTGTTCCCGGCGAAGAGGTCTTCACGGCAGAGGAAGGAATTATCACCGTGAAAGGCGAACCGCTCGGATACATGTATACAAAGGAGAAATACCATAACTTCACACTTACCCTTGAATACCGGTGGGCAGCTGGGGAGAGTAACAGCGGCATCTTCCTGTTGATTGAAGAGCCGGCAAATCCGTTTCCCAAAGGCATCGAATGTCAGCTGAAAGCCGGCAGTGCAGGAGATCTTGTATTGCTGTCGGGAGCTGATCTGGAAGAATACAGACTTCCGGAAGGAGTAACTGAACGGCCTAAATTCCCGGTGATAGAAAAAAAAGAGCCATCCAATGAAAAGCCTGCCGGTGAATGGAACAGGGTGAAGATAGATGTTAAGGAGGGTGTAATTTCGGTATACATTAACGATGTGCTGCAGAATAGTGCCACCAGTATGGTAAAAGAGGGTCATATCGGCCTGCAAAGTGAAGGGAAGGAAATTCAATTCCGGAATTTAGTCCTTGTGAAAAAATGATATGAAGATTCTGTGAATCAGTGTTTTGTTTCAGTAATCAGTAAATCAATTATTATGACAGTATCACCCAAAGCAAAGCAATATATTGATTCAGAAGAGAAATACGGTGCACACAACTACCATCCGCTGCCGGTAGTATTAACACGCGGGAAAGGATGTTATGTGTGGGATGTGGACGGCAAAAGATATTTCGATTTTTTATCGGCCTATTCTGCCGTCAACCAGGGGCACAGTCATCCCAAAATTCTGGCTGCACTCAAAGCACAGGCTGAGACACTCTGCATTACCTCCCGCGCTTTTTACAATGATGCACTGGGGCCCTACGAGAAGCTTATGCACGATTATTTCGGATACGACAAGGTACTGCCCATGAACACCGGTGCAGAGGCGGTAGAGACAGCACTCAAGCTGACGCGTAAGTGGGGTTACCTGAAGAAGGGGATTCCCGAAAACGAATCAATCATTGTAGCCTGTGAAGGCAACTTCCACGGACGCACCATCACCATCGTCTCACTCTCGTCCGATCCGGAAGCCCGGGCCGACTATGGCCCCTATACTCCGGGCATTGCGGTCATTCCGTACAACAATGTAGCTGCCCTGTCATCACTATTGGAAGAAAAAGCAGCGTCCATCGCGGGATTTCTGGTGGAACCCATACAGGGCGAAGCAGGCGTAAATGTGCCGGATGAAGGATATCTGAAAGCGTGCTACGATCTGTGCAAAGCGCATGATGTACTGTTTATTGCCGACGAAGTACAGACCGGAATCGGGCGTACCGGAAGGATGCTCTGCTGCGATCACGAAGGCGTACGCCCCGATATCGTGATCCTGGGAAAAGCGCTCTCGGGAGGAGTATTGCCCGTTTCGGCAGTATTGGCCGACGATGAGATCATGCTGACGATACAACCGGGACAACATGGTTCCACCTTTGGCGGATTTCCATTGGCATGCAAAGTAGCTACGGCAGCGCTGGAAGTAGTGAAAGAGGAAAAACTGGCCGAAAAGGCCGAGAAGCTGGGTAATATATTCCGCGATGAACTGAAGAAGATGAAGAGCCCTTTCATTCTGCAAGTCAGAGGAAAAGGGTTGCTCAACGCCATCGTCATTGCGCCCCATAAAGGGAAAGAGGCGTGGGATCTTTGTATGAAGATGGCGGATAACGGCTTGCTGGCTAAACCTACCCACGAACATATCATCCGTTTTGCACCACCACTGGTGATTACGGAGGAGGAGCTGAGAAAAGCCATCGCCATTATCAAAGAATCGATAAAATCACTGGAATAAAAGCGATAGATATTCGGTGGTAATTCGGTGGTAATTCGATTGTAACGCAGCACAAATACCGCGAAGCGAAGCGAGTGAATACCGCGAACGCAGTGAGAGACTAAACGAAGCAGAATTTTATGCAAACAACTTCCAGGGTACTGATGATTCGACCTGCGCGCTTTGCATTCAACGAGGAGACAGCGCAGAACAATTTTTTCCAGCAGAAAGGGGGCACCGGTTCTGTGGCCGAAAAAGCACTGGAAGAGTTTGATGCCTTTGTACAATTACTCCGGGGTAATGATGTGGATGTGATTGTCGTGCAGGATACGCCGGAGCCGTGGACACCCGATGCTGTCTTTCCCAACAACTGGTTCTCTTCCCATATCTCGGGTGAGCTGGTCCTATACCCCCTGTTTGCCGAAAACCGCAGGTGGGAAAGGAAGCCGCAGGTGATGGAGCTGTTGCGCCGTAAAATCAACCACCGCAAAATAATTGACCTTACCCCCTGGGAGAAAAAAGGTGAGTTTCTGGAAGGTACCGGCAGCATGGTTTTCGATCGCGACAAGCGGATAGCCTACTGTTGCCGTTCTCCACGCACTTCTGAAAAGGTACTGGCCGAATTTTGTGCGCACATGAACTATGAAGCCATGGTTTTTGATGCAACCGATAAAGACGGAAGACCCATCTACCATACCAACGTGATGATGGCAGTGGGGACACAGATAGCGGTCATCTGCCTTGCGTCGATCAGCGACGCAAAGGATCGCCAGCAAGTGGTAACACGATTAACCGCTACCGGCAAGATCATTGTAGATATATCATTGGAACAAGTCACCCATTTTGCCGGCAATATGCTGGAAGTGAAAAGTCGCAACGGCACGCCCATCATGGTGATGTCGGCATCCGCACGCAAAGCATTGACATTTGAGCAGGAAAACACCATCTCCACCTTCAACAAGATTGTGGCGCCCGATTTGCTAACCATTGAAACGGTCGGCGGGGGGTCGGCACGTTGTATGCTGGCGGAAATTTTTTACTAAATCATTTTTTTGATTTACTGTGGAGTAGCAATATTTTTCAACCCTTTCATCAAAAAACTATGTCATTTAAATCAGAACTGAAAGAATTTTTAATGCGCGGCAGTGTCGTAGACATGGCCGTAGGTATTGTGATTGGCGCAGCATTCGGCAAGATTGTCACCTCCTTTGTGAATGATATTTTGATGCCGCCCATTGCCTTGTTGTTCGGACAGGGACAGTTCGCAGAACTCAAAGTGGTATTGCGGGAAGCCGTGATGAACGGTGCTGATGTGGTTACACCCGCCATCACCTGGAACTATGGTGCCTTTATTCAGGCCGTTTTGGACTTTCTAATCATTGGCACAGCCATCTTTTTCGTGATCAAGGCGATAAATTCCATGAAACGCAAGAAGGAGGAAGCCCCGGCACCGGAAACGGCGCCGGAACCCACCAAAGAAGAATTACTATTGACCGAGATCCGCGATCTGCTGAAAAACAAATAGTCCTTTTAAGGGGTCACCAGGCAATACGAAAGTATCAGCTGACGGTATGTCTGCCTCATCCGGCCAACAGCTGACCGGACGATTTGTTACGCGATTTACGCAAGAGTGTCCATCGGGATCAGCAGGCAACCGTGTAAAGAACTCATTTTATAAAAATCAAAACTATGCGGGTAAAAAAATATCCGTTTTTTTGTAACCGATCCGTCGAAGTGAGCGTCCTATGGATGTAAACAAATTAATTATTCACTTTTAAAAGCATGCCGTTATGGAAGAATTTATGGAAGAATTAATACCGATTATTGCAATTATTTGTACCATCGGCCTGCCAATTATCGCCGGATGGATCCTGGGATTACAATGGGTCAAAAGTCGCCACGCCGAAAGAATGGGCCTCATTAGCCAGGGGATTATCCCGCCCGACAGTCCCAAAAAGAAATCAGATCCCAACCGTTTTGTTTCACTCAGAAACGGGATTGTGCTTGTTGCACTTGGAATAGGAATTATTGTGGGTTTCCTGTGTTCCGAATATCTGGTAATTGGACAGGGAAATGAGTTTTGGGTTACGAGTGCCAGTGTGGTCTTCTTTCTGGGCGTGGGCTATCTGGTTTATTTCCTGATCGTACAAAGAATGCCGGTCAACCGGTTAAAGGAGGAAGCAGAACAGGTATAACCGCTTGCGATGAACGAAAATCAACGTGTGCTACAGGTGCTTTCGGGCAATACTTCCGCGTTCGCATACTTTGTCGAAACCTATCAGGATATGGCGATCACCATTGCATACCGGATTTGCGGCAACATGCAGGATGCGGAAGATGTCGTGCAGGAAAGTTATGTAAAGGCATACAGGAATCTGCACAGTTTTCGCTCCGACAGCAAATTCTCCACCTGGTTGTATCGCATCGTTTACAATACGTCTATCACGCATACAAAGACACAAATGTGGATAAGGAGCAGAGAGGCCGGGATCGAAGATGCATCTCATCTGGCTGATAACACACCGGAAATACATATGGGTGAGATTGACCAAAAAGAGATTGTGGCCGAAGTCATGCAGAAAATGCCTGCGGGAGATGCGCTTTTACTCACGCTCTATTATCTGGAGGAAAATTCGGTCAAGGAGATTGCAAAGATCACCGGTTTAAACGAGCCCAACGTGAAGGTAAAACTGTTCAGGGCAAGGAAACTTTTTAAGGAAATGGTTGTTTCAGGATATGGCGTGCAAGTTACAGGTTCATAAAAATGATTATCATGATGGAGAAATACAGTAAGCAAAAAGAGGACGAAAAAATTCGTCAAATGTTGCTCTCTGCGAAGATGGGTGCGCCGGAAAACCTGAAACATCGCATCATGCAGCAGATAGAAACGGAAAAGGCATTTGCCCCGCAATGCGTGGAGCCGAAAAAAGAAACGGGGAATATGCTGAGGGAAATGGGGTCAATTTTTGGAACCATGTACGCTGTATTGGCAGTAATGGTTGTAGGGGTATATTTCCTGGTTGGCAAAGAATTTCTGCTCTCCGCCCAATTTCTGGGGTACGTGATCCTTGTCGCTTCCATATTCAGCCTGTTGTGGCTTATTTCACGCCTGGATTCCCTTTTAAGGGAAAAGAAACGAATCCGCTGATTGTATATCTATTGCCCCCATTATGAGGATCAAATGATAAATCGCTGCCGGCAGCACACTCTTCCCGGTTGATTTTCAGGCATACATTTACTCCTTTATCAAATCTGCTTTTGCTTTTGCAAGTATTTCAGGTGATTCGGCAGGCGGGTATCGCAGATCGAGCGACCGGAACAGCTCCAGGATGATATCTCCCACCGCCACACGGGCAAAGAATTTCTTGTCGGCAGGGATCACATACCAGGGTGCATATGGCCTGGATGTTTTCTCCAGCATCTCTTCAAATGCTTTGTCGTAAGCATCCCACTGTGCCCGGGCATGGAGGTCGGCCGAACTGAACTTCCAGTTCTTATCGGGCTCCTCTATTCTTGAAAGGAATCGCTCTTTTTGCTCCTCTTTCGAAATATTGAGAAAAAACTTCAGTATGCACATTCCGTTCTGATGGAGATGGTTCTCGATGGCATTGATGCTGTCGTAGCGTTTGTCCCAGAATGCCTGATCAATCTTATCCACCGTCTCATACCCGGGAATACGCTCGTTGAGGATCCATTGCGGGTTCACCCTGGTGGCAAGTACATTTTCATAGTGGGAACGATTGAATATCTCAATCATACCGCGTTGCGGCAAGGCAATATAATGGCGCCAGAAATAGTCGTGTTCCAACTCATTTTTGGAGGGTGTTTTAAAGCTGTGTACGCGGCAGCCCTGCGGGTTTATTCCCGACATCACGTGCCTTATCACGCCGTCTTTACCCGCCGCATCACGTGCCTGTAAGATGATCAGCAGCGAATAGCGGTCGTCTGCATAAAACATCTCCTGCAATTTCTTCAGCTCTTTGGTGTTCTGCTTAATCTCCTTTTGCGCGGTTTCTTTGGTAAAACCCCCATCTTCGCGGGTAGGATAATCTTTCAAGCTTACCTTTACACCCTCCTTCACACGCAGTTTGCCGTAATCGAAATTCATCGCTTTTTATTGTTGCTGTGCCACATTACTGCCGAACCCTTTGAGCAGGCCTTCGTAGCGAAGATCATCGGAAATGATTCGCAGCCCTTCAGCGAAGATATCATTTTCTTCGTTTATGATGCGGTAGAATGCCGATGAGTCATACAAATCACGGGCTATCAAAGCTTTCAACTGTACAAAAATCAGCGGTTGCGACCGGCTGTATTCTTCTTCGTTCCATGCCACCTGCTCCGCTGCGGCTATTGTCCGCAGGCTTTGCGCCATCTCTTCCGTTACCTGGAAGCCAGCCTTGAACCGAAGAACATCGGGGTATTGCTGCAATAGCGCAATGCGCCCCTTATCCACTTCCGATATGGCTACCCGGTTGATCACTCCTTTCGCATTGAGATTGGCATGGAGCATAGTACCCGATGTGGTATCCATCGGCACAAAATAATCGGGCATGATCCCGCCGCCGCCATAGACGGTGCGTTGGTTCACCAGCGTCTTGTACTTCAATGAATCGGGAAAGCGGATGCTGTCGGCGTCGAACAACTCGCCATGGGTATAACGGTTCATAAAGTCCTGTTCATACGCATCTTTATTACCCTGTTCATAAGGTTTTTGAATGCTTCTGCCGGAAGGGGTATAATAATGAGCCACGGTCAGCCGGATCATGGTCCCGTCGGGAAGGGGGAGCTGGCGTTGTACCAATCCTTTGCCAAAAGTCCTTCTGCCCACAACCAGGCCTCTGTCCCAGTCCTGCAGCGCACCCGCGAGGATCTCACTGGCCGAGGCCGAAGCACCGTTGACAAGCACCACCAGTTTCCCGCCATGCAGTTCACCCCTTTCTGTGGCATTCATCGTAAAACGGGGTTGATTCTTTCCTTCGGTGTAAACAATCACCCGCGAATCGTCCAGAAATTCGTCGGCAATCTCATTGGCAGTTTGCAGAATACCACCGCCGTTATCGGTAAGGTCGAAAATAAGATGTTTCATGCCCTGCGATTTCAGCGTTCTTTCCGCCTGTTTGAACTCATCGGCGGAAGAAACGCCAAACCGGCTCAGCCGGATATAACCAATATCGTTTGTCACCATATAAGCCGCATCAATGCTGGTGATGGGTATCTTATCGCGGACAATGCGGAACTCCATCAACTCAGGCACCCCGCGGCGCAGCACTTTCACGTTCACCACCGTTCCTTTGGGCCCCCGAAGGCGCTTGATCACATCCTGGTTGCTCATCTTCACGCCGGCAATCAGCGTATCGTTCACCTGAATGATCTTATCACCCGGCATGATGCCCACTTTTTGCGACGGCCCTCCGGAGATGACCTCCAGCACGTAAAGTGTGTCGGTAAGCATGTTGAATGAAATGCCTATCCCGTCGAAATTGCCTTGCAGCGGTTCATTCATGGCACGCACCTCCTCCTCGTCCAGATACGACGAGTGGGGATCAAGCTCCGCGAGCATGGCTCTGATTGCGGCCTCTGTAAGTTCTTTCGAATCCACATCGTCCACATACAAGCTATTAATTAACTGCAGTGTACGTTCCAGTTTCAGCCCTTCGGGTGAGGGCCTGTATTGTGCGAATGTGCTACCGGATAATAGGAATGCGCCCACTATCACGGCCATTATTTTTTTTTGCATTTCTTTTTTCGTTAGCGGGATTATACCTTCATTCCTTTTGGAATAAAGCTGCTGATGTCGTGCCCATACCGCAGCAATTCCCTCACGTGGGTGGAACTGACGTGTGTCAGGGCAGGCTCAGTAAATAGCACAAACGTCTCTATTCCCGAAATAGTTCGGTTCATGTCGGCAATTGTTTTCTCAAATTCAAAGTCGATGACCGAACGGATACCGCGTAAGATGTACTGAGCACCGACCTCCCGTGCAAAATCAATCGTCAGGGAATCGTAACTCTCCACCCTTACACGCGGTTCTTCACGATAAAATTCCCGGATCATTCCGATTCTTTTTTCGGGTGTAAAGTAGGATCTCTTTGATTCATTGATCCCAATGGCGATCACTATTTCATCCATCAGTGCCAGCCCACGGCGTACCAGAGACTCATGCCCAATCGTGAAAGGGTCGAAGGTGCCTGGAAACAGGGCCGTTCGCTTTTCAGGTAGTTTTTGTGTCATTTATAAAGTGATATTCAAATTTCCTTTGTAAATTTAGATGTTTTGAGTCGCCTTCAAAGCCAATTACGTGCGAAGCACTAATTCCGGCGCAAGCCGAATTACGCAACATCACCATCCTCAATCACCAGGTTTTCAATAATAAAAGATTGCCGCTCGGAGGTATTTTTACCCATGTAAAACTCCAGCAACTCTTTCAGGAGATCTTCTTTTCGCATGGTTACCCTGTCGAGCCGTATATCCTCACCGATAAAATTACGAAATTCATCGGGAGAGATCTCTCCAAGACCTTTAAAACGGGTTATTTCAGGATTGGGCCCCAGCTCCTCAATAGCCTGCAGCCGCTCTTCTTCGGTGTAGCAATACAGTGTTTTTTTCTTGTTGCGCACCCTGAAAAGAGGAGTCTGCAGAATGTAAACATGTCCCTTTTTGATCAGATCGGGGAAGAATTGCAGGAAGAAGGTAAGCAACAACAGACGGATATGCATCCCGTCGGTGTCGGCATCTGTTGCGATGATCACCCTGTTGTACCGCAACCCGTCCATATTCTCCTCAATGTTAAGGGCCGCCTGCAACAGATTGAACTCCTCATTTTCGTAGACGATCTTCTTGGTGAGTCCGAAGCTGTTCAGCGGCTTTCCGCGGAGGCTGAACACCGCCTGCAGGTTCGGATCACGGCTCTTGGTGATGGATCCGCTGGCCGAGTCACCCTCGGTGATGAAGATGCTGGTTCTTTCCCTGTCGTCACCTTTAACGTCATTGTAATGAATGCGGCAATCGCGCAGCTTCTTGTTGTGCAGATTGGCCTTTTTGGCACGTTCACGCGCCAGTTTGGTCACACCGGCAATAGCTTTGCGCTCTTTTTCGGAATCCAGTATTTTTTTCTGCAGTGCCTCTGCCGTATCGGGATTCTTGTGCAGATAATTGTCCAGTTCCTTTTTCAGGAAGTCGTTAATATATTTGTTGACCGACACACCGTTCGGACTCATCTCTTTCGATCCGAGCTTGGTCTTTGTCTGCGACTCAAAAACAGGCTCCTCCACCTTAATACTGATGGCTGCCACCATGCCGTTGCGGATATCGGAATATTCGAAGTTACGGTTGTAAAACTCTTTGATCACGCGGGCTGTAGCTTCACGGAAAGCAGTAAGGTGCGTGCCTCCCTGGGTGGTATGCTGCCCGTTGACAAACGAATAATATTCTTCTCCATACTGATTGGTATGGGTGATGGCCACTTCTATATCGTCACCAAAGAGATGAATAATAGGATAAAGCTCTTCTGCGGTAAGATTCTCATTCAACAGGTCTTCGAGGCCGTTTTTTGAGAAGAATTTTTTTCCGTTGAAGACAATTGTCAGCCCGATATTCAGGAAGACATAGTTTTTCAGCAACGGCTCAATATGTTCATCCCGGTAGTGGTACTCTCCAAAAATATCCGCATCGGGGGTAAAGCCTACTTTTGTTCCGTTGGAATTCACAGAGGGCACTGTCTCTCCGTCACTCACCAGGATGCCCTGCCGGAATGCCACGGTTTTGGATAGTCCGTCGCGGGAACTTTCCATATAGAAGTCCGAGGAAAGTGCATTCACCGCTTTGATGCCGACGCCGTTCAGTCCGACCGATTTTTTGAATGCTTGGGAATCGTACTTGGCGCCGGTGTTCATCCGGGAGCATACATCCTTCACCTTTCCCAATGGCACGCCCCGTCCGTGATCATGAACGGTGACATTCCGGTTTTCGATGGTGATCTCAATGGTTTTCCCAAAACCCATCATATATTCATCGATGGAGTTATCCAGTACCTCCTTCAGGAGCACATAAATACCGTCGTCATACGATGAACCGTCACCCAGTTTACCGATATACATCCCGGGGCGGCGGCGGATATGTTCCTGCCACTCCAGGGTAACAATATTTTCTTCCTGATAATTGTCCTGCAGTATCTGTAATGCTCTTTCTGTTTCGTTCACGTTTGCTTGTCTCTCCTCTATAGTTGTTTGATGAAGGCTCTGCGCCTCTTTGTCTGTCTGGCATCCACATCGTTCCACATAGATTTTACACGAAGGTTCAGATCCAGCTCCGGATTACTTTCGGCATACTTAAAACCTAAACGAATGGCAGCCGGAATGAATTCATTGAATAACAATGCATTTACTCCATTGCCTTGGTATTCGGGATCTACGGCCACCAGCAACAGATCCAGCACATTATTGTCTTTTCCCTTTAGTGCCCGGTAAAGTTGATACCAGCCGGTAGGCAAAAATCGTCCTTTTGCTTTCTGCAGTGCTTTGGCGATACTGGGGAGGCCTATTCCCACACCCACCAGCTTGTTATCTTCCTGCCTGACTACCAGCGTGAGAAACTCAAGGCGCAGCATGGGGATATACATCTCCACGTAATAATCGATCTGTTTTTCGGAAAGCTCCACGAAACCATAGAGATCTTTATAGGAGCGATTGATCAGTTTAAATATCTCCCGGGCGTAAGGATATACATCTTTCTTACTCTGCAGGTGCTTGACAGCAAGACCGAAACGTTTCTTCACAATTTCGGACGCACGCAGGAATCGCTCTGGCATCTCCTGGGGAATGGTGATGAGAAACTCCACCCAGTCCTGATCCTTCACGTAACCCAGCCGCTCCATGTGATCCACATAGTAGGGATAATTGTAAATGGTGGAGAAGGTGCTCATCTGGTCGAATCCTTCCACCAGCATGCCTTCGTGATCGAGATCGGTGAAACCGAGCGGTCCGTGTATCTTCTCCATGCCCCGGGAGCGTGCCCAACTTTCAGCTGCACCGAAAAGCGTATCTACCACTTCGTCATCGTCAATAAAGTCGACAAAACCGAAACGTGCATTCCGCTCCTTCCATATCTCATTCGCTTTGTAATTGATGATGACGCCAATCCTTCCGACGATCTCCTTATCCCGGTAAGCCAGAAAATAGGAAGCATCACAATGATCAAAAGCAGGATTCTTGCTTCTGTTGAGCGTGGCTCTCTCATCGTAAATCAATGGGGGAACAAAATATTCATTTCCCTCGTACAGGTCGATGCCGAACTGGATGAACTTCCTGACATCATCTTTTGTGGTGACTTTATGAATAGTAACTGACATTTTGATAGAATTCTGTTGATTTCCTGTATGCTGCTAATTTCTTCGTCTCATTTTGACACAGACACAAAGATAGTGAACTTTTTCGGAAAGGTAAATGAGCTGTAGACAAATTTAAATCTTAATCTTTCACCTGCTCCTTGTAGTACTCCCACCTGCTGACGACATTTCGGACATAATTGATCGTTTCATCGCCCCTGAAGTATCCGTTTTTGCATACCGGATCTGTGTAGTATTGTTCCAAACGCTTCAGCTGGATGTATTTTTCCACGTTGCCCTCC
>JBDKRY010000206.1:0-2615 GCA_039683155.1 Proteiniphilum sp. | reverse complement strand
TGAAAGAGTTGTGTGCAATCTGTGAAGAAGAACACCTATGGATTGTCAATTTCATTAAGAATCAGTCCTATGACCGGGTTTATCTGGTGGGGAATGTCTTCCGTAACCTGATTCCTTCGGACGAGTCCTATCGGTTTTTTGAAGATGTGGAGTCGTTGATTGCCTCATTAAACGCCGAGCCGGTAACCGGGCACTATATATTGTTGAAAGGGTCGCATGCGGTACATCTCGAAAAGGCGGTCGATAATCTGTAACACAATAAAAAGAACATTTTCGTCGTTATTCAAATTCTACCGTCATCATCACCATCTCGGAGACGGTGCCTATGCGGTACTGCGGTCCCACCAGCCCGATGCCGGAGGTGACGTATACATGCGTATTTCCCTTTTTCTTGTAGCCGTGCGCCACCTCGAAAACTATTTGTGTGGCAATGTTGCCCGGGAATGCCTGGCCGTGGTGGGTATGTCCATACAGTGCAATGTCGGCACCCGCATCCACCTCTTCATTCAAATTATCCGGCGTATGATTCAGCACGATCACCGGTTTGGTCATGTCCACACCTTGTGCAGCCAGAAGCTTCCCGATTGGTTGCCGGTTAAGAATGACCTTATCTTCGCGTCCCACCACATAAAAAGCACTGTCTATGAATACGGAGGAATCGCGTAACATGGTGATTCCAACGTCATTTAAAAGTTGGATCTTCTCCTCTGCATCATATCGGTATTCGTGATTGCCGGTACAGGAAAACACGCCAAGAGGCGCCGATAAGCGAGCTAACTCTTTGTCCATTCGCTGCTCCAGAATTGGATCGATTTGAGAATCGATGATGTCACCCACGAAGAGGATCAGATCGGGCTCCTGGGCCATGATCAAGTCGACAAACCGTTTTGTATGCTCCCGGTTGATCATCCATCCCATGTGCAGCTCACCCACGACGGCAATACGTACCGAATCCATATTCCCTGCCTGGTTGTGTATGGTGACAGGCAACTGCTGCACTACAGGATGAAGAAACTTGTAATGACCATGGGTCATTATCCCCGCTACGATCAGGATGGGCGCCAGAAAAGTGATGATTTTGTATTGCCGGGATTGATCTTTGAAACGCCACGATTTTCGCTGTGCCTTCTTCCGGAGAATATATAGCATGTCGATGATCAGCCACAATCCACCGGCATAAAGGAGAAAGAGCATCCAGCTCGTGCCCATCACCCGGATGAATTGGTTGATGGGATCGGGAATGAGCCGATAGAAAAGCAATCCGAAAGAGTAGACGAGAAGTTCAGTCCCGAAAATCACAACAAGTATGATGCGTGCCCACTTTTTTTCATCAAAGGCATGCCAGCCTTTCAGGAAGACCAAAATGTTGAGCGTAACATGGACAATAAATGCGTTGATCAGTGCGCGCATATCAAGGAGTGTTTGGGATTGTGTATTAGAACAGCAATAAAGCCCGTTTTGTTTGATCGGAATCATTTTTTCCGGAGGCACCCTGTTGCATATTCAGCAGGAAGGTACCTGTCAAAACGTAAATTCTTTTTTTCATTTTGTTGTTGACACCCTGCTACAGATTCAGAAAGAAGGTAACCCACAGCGGTACGGAAAAATCGATGATCATTCCGTGAAACAGGGCAATCACCCCATATTCTGTGCCGGAATATCGGGTAATGACCGGCAGCGTGGTATCCATGGTGGTGGCACCTCCGGCAGAGACAGGTGCCAGTTTTCCGAAATATTTTACCATCCAGGGTGCCAGAACCAGGACACTGAATTCACGCATAATATTTGCCAACAGCGCTATTGTCCCCAGCTCCGCTCCCCGGAACTCCGTGATGAGAATACTCGACAGCGAATAATAAGCAAAGCCGGCTCCCACGCTTAAACACTCGGCCAGGCTTCTCCCGGGAATGAGCAGACTTACCAGTGCCACACCGGCAAAGGTGCCGACCGTAGTGGCCACCGGTACCAGCGTAACGCTCCAGCCAAATCGCTTCAGGGCGGCAAACAGGTTCTTGCCTGAGCCAATCTGAATGCCTACCAGAAAAAGCAGTGCATAGAGCACCCATGTAGCGATGTCGCCGTCAAGCAACGCATTCGGCATCATTTCCAAAAGCGCCAGTACCACGCCGATGGCAAAAACGAGGATGTATATCAGCGATTGTTTCATGCTTCCCTTGTCATAATGTAGATTTGTTTCCCTTTTGATCGTCTTCTTCCTCCGAACACCTGGAGAGATTATTGACCGGAGATGGCTGTTCTGATCGGTTTTTCTTTCTGGCAAAGAAACGGGCAAAGACCCATTTCGCGCAGATCAAACTACCAAGGGTTCCTCCGACAGTAAGAAGCAGCGCTTCCAGTCCGATGCCGGAGAAGTTGCTGATCACCTGCTTGTTGCTGCCTACGGAAACTCCCAGACAGAACAGCAGCAGCATGATCACCACGCTCAACAGTGGGCCTGTGTATTTCACGAAGCCGGTTTTCCGGAAAAGATAACCGGTCAAAATGCCGGTCGCAATGCAAAGAAGAATTGGAATCATGTAACAATTTTTCAGCAAAAGTAGGAAAAAGAAATGATGCCGGGAAACTTCAATTTTCCCGGCATCATTACAACGCGT
>JBDKRY010000205.1:0-6864 GCA_039683155.1 Proteiniphilum sp. | reverse complement strand
CGGGTACGGAGGCTGGAGTTGAAAAAGATGAGCAGCAAGGTTTTATTTTTTCCCAGTTCCTGATCGGCAAAGGGGTTCTCTTTTACGAACTTCGCCTTTTCCAGCGCCTGTTTCAGGTCGCCAATATCCTGCACCGATGTAAAGTTTCTCATTTTTTGCAGACTTTTATGACCGGAGACGACCGGCATGTCGTGGCTGGAAGTCTCCGTTGTAATTGATTAATTAGTAATCTTTTTTAATTCATTGATTAAAATGTCGATTTCCGGTTTCGATATCGACAGTGGGGGAAGGAGTCGCATGACATTATTTTTTGCCCCTCCGGTAAAGATATGACTTCCGAACAACAATTGGTTGCGTAGAGCAGCATGTTCCTGTAATAATTCAATTCCCAGGATTAACCCGCGGCCGCGAATTTCTTTGATGCCGTTGACTTCCCGGAGTTTCTCGGTGAGGTATTGGCCCATTGTAGCGGCATTTTCTACCAGTGACTCTTCCTTCATTACCTTCAATACGGCGATTGCTGCCGCGCATGCCAGGTGATTGCCTCCGAAGGTGGTGCCAAGCATCCCTTTTTTCGCTTCAAATTTGGGGGAGATGAGTACGCCTCCAATGGGGAATCCGTTTCCCATTCCTTTTGCCATCGTGATCAGGTCGGGTTTTATCCCGGCCACCTGATGGGCAAAGAACTGGCCGGTGCGACCGTAACCCGATTGAATCTCATCGAGTATCAGCACCACTTTGTGCGCGGTGCATAACGATTCCAGCTGCTGCAGAAAGGAAGGTTCCGGCACGTAGATGCCGGCTACCCCCTGTATCCCTTCAATGATCACTGCGGCCACATCTCCTTTTCCAATTTCATACGCTACTGTATCAATGTCGTTGAGCGACACAAAGACGACCTCATGTCCCTGGTTAAACGGCGACTGAATGGCAGGGTTGTCGGTTACGGCGACAGCACCCGAAGTACGCCCGTGAAACGCTTCCTGAAAAGCGAGCACCCGTCTCTTTCCGGTGTGGAATGATGCCAGTTTCAGTGCATTTTCATTGGCTTCAGCACCGGAATTGCAGAGAAACAACGAATAATCAGGGTATCCGCATTGTTCACCCAGCCGGGTTGCCAGTTCTTTTTGCAATGAATTTTGTACCGAGTTGGAGTAAAAACCGATTTTCGCAACCTGATTTTGCAACGCTTCCACGTAGGTTGGGTGCGAATGTCCGATCGATATAACGGCATGGCCGCCGTAAAAGTCGAGATACGCTGTTCCCTCTTTGTCCCATAAGCGGCAGCCCTGTGCCTTTACCGGCTCAATATTCCATAAACTATATACGTCGAATAGGTTCATACTATATATATGTGATTCGGTTGTAATTCAGTTGTAATTCGATTGTAATTCAAATTTACTTTGTAAATATAGATGTTTATTACGTGCGCAGCACGAATATCGCGAAGCGAATCACAGCGTAAGCTGAATATCGACTAAGTCGAATAACGGCGCAGCCAAATTACGTGCGCAGCACCAATATCGCGCAGCATATAACGGTGCAGCTGAATTACGTGCGTAGCACGAATCGTTACATTGGCATACTAAAAAGCGCTCCCTTTCAGTTTCAACCCTGTTGTTTCCTCCAGTCTGAACATCAGGTTCATATTCTGTACTGCTTGTCCAGAAGCTCCTTTCACCAGATTATCGGTGATGGAAGTAATGTGGATGTAGCCGTTACGAAAGTCGATATGCAGTAATCCCTTGTTGGTATTTATCACCTCTTTAAGACTGACGGGTCTGTCGGATAAAAACACAAAAGGAGAGGAAGCGTAAAACTCCTTGTAGAGATCGAACGCTTCTGCAGTCGTCATTGAACCATTCCATCTGGTATAGACGCTGGCAAAGATGCCACGGGTGAAATCACCCCGAATGGGTACAAAGTTAATCTGAGGAAGGTTGCTATTTCCGGCGGTAACAAGTGTGTTGCCGATCTCTTCGAGGTGTTGGTGCGTGAAAGGTTTGTAGACCGAGATATTGTTATCGCGATAGCTGAAATGGGTTGTTTCACCCGGTTTCCTGCCGGCGCCCGTAGAGCCGGTAATCGCGTGCACATGGATCTCGTCCGTCAACAGGTTTTTTGCAGCCAACGGCAATAGCGCCAGCAGGATCGTCGTGGCGAAGCAGCCCGGGTTGGCCACATTGTCAGCCCGGCGAATAAGTTCCCTGTTCAGTTCGCATAAACCGAACACAAACTCCCTGTCGCCAAAGTGCGGTTCGTTCCGGAAATCGTTCCCCAAATCGATGATCCTGCAGTTTTGGGGGATATTGTTTTCTGCCAGGAAAGTACGTGATAATCCGTGTCCCAGGCAGAGAAAGATCACATCGGGATTATTGAACGTATCGCTGAACAGCAGATCAGTTTCTCCCAGCAGATCCCGGTGCATCTCTGCGACAGGCATCCCCACAGAGGTGGTACTGATCACCGACTCTATGTTTACCTCCGGATGATGAAGCAGGATGCGCAGCAGTTCACCTGCCGTATATCCCGTTCCGCCAGCTATGCTTACATTAATCATTGTCGTGAATGGTATAATAAATTTTCAACGGGTTGGCCATCACTTTCGTGAATCCTACTACATCCTGTCCTGAGAAAGATTTATTGGATTCACCGTATTCACCGAACCGTGAACTCATCAGGTCATATTCGCTGGAGCATCCCAGTACGGCAAAATGATAGGGACGCAACTCCACCTCCACCTCTCCGGTCACAAACTGCTGTGTGTCGGTGAGAAAGGTCTCGATGTTACGCATTACCGGTTCCAGATATTGTGCTTCATGCATCAGCTGTCCGTACCAGTTGGAGAGTTGATCCTTCCAGTAGAGCTGTTGTTTGGTCAGCACATGCTTCTCGAGCAGATGATGTGCCTTGATGATGATCAACGGGGCAGGTGCTTCAAAAGCAACACGGCCTTTGGTGCCGATAATGGTGTCTCCCACATGTACATCACGACCGATACCATATTGAGAGGCGATATGATGCAGCTTGTGTATCAGTGCGATGGGAGTAATCTTCTCACCGTTGAATCTGACGGGCTCGCCCTTCTCAAAGCCGATTGTGAGACGTTCCGTGCCGTGGCTGGTCACCTGTGAAGGGTAGGCCTCTTCCGGCAGTACCCCTGATGATTTCAGCGTTTCCACGCCCCCTATGCTGGTGCCCCAGATTCCCTGGTTGATGGAATATTTCGATTTCTCCCACGAGAAATCAAAGCCCTTTTCTTTCAGATAGTCGATCTCCTGCTGACGTGTCATGGCCAGCTCGCGAATGGGAGCAATGATCTTTACCTGGGGAGCCAGCACTTCAAACACCAGGTCGAACCGTACCTGGTCATTGCCCGCTCCGGTGCTTCCGTGCGCTACATAATCGGCTCCCGTCTTCTTTACATGATCCAATACCGCCATCGCCTGAAAAAATCTTTCCGAACTGACCGAGAGGGGATAGGTGTTGTTTTTTAACACATTTCCGTAAATCAGGTAACGAATGCCCCGTGTGTAGTAATCGTCCACAGCATCTATACAGGTGTGCGAGGCTGCTCCCAGCGCAAGTGCCCGCTCTTCAATGCGCTTGGCCTCTTCCCCGGTGAAACCGCCGGTGTTCACAATGACGGTGTGTACTTCAAGTCCTTTTTCATTCATCAGAAAAGGTACGCAGAACGACGTATCGAGGCCGCCGCTGAATGCCAAAACTACTTTTTGCTTCATTTCTTATATAATTTGTTGTTTTTCTTTACTTTGATAATCGGTTTCACTACCTTTTTAGCAAAGGGACTTGCCTGCTGTACGGGCTGGACCTTCGGATCATATAAAAGTCCGGTACAGAGACACATCTTATAGTTGTTGCGTTGCAGGATATCGTAATTTCTGCAACCCTGACAACCCTTCCAAAATTCCTCATCATCGGTGAGTTCTGAAAATGTGACCGGTTTGAATCCCAATTCGGTGTTCATCTTCATCACGGCCAGGCCTGTAGTGATACTGAAAATTTTGGCATTCGGGTATAATTTACGTGAAAGATCGAAAATTTTCCGTTTGATCTTCTTCGCCAATCCCTGATTGCGATAATCGGGATGGACCACCAACCCTGAGTTGGCAACAAACCGCTGGTGACTGAACGTCTCAATATAAGCAAATCCCACCAGCTTATCGCCGTCAAGGGCGATTACTGCTTTTCCTGCCTCTATTTTCTCAGCCACGTATTCGGCACTGCGCTTTGCGATGCCTGTACCACGTGCCTGTGCCGATTCGTAAATCAAATCACATATCTCCTGTGCGTAATTAACGTAGCTGCTGTCGGCTATATGAATTTCTACATTCATCCTAAAACAAATAAAAAAATTAGATAGTAGTTGTTGTCGTGTGACGCTCTCGGGCGAATATCGAAAAAGGGGAAGATGCAGACATAGGGTTGCCTGCGGAGATTAAAAGCATCGTCGGACTAAGTCTGTTGCTTTGCAGTAGTGGGTATGTGAAAAAAAAATTTTCATCGAATTGCAAAAGTACGCATTATATTTGTAATAATTGATGATATACAAAAAAATATTTTTCCTTTCGGTGATAAATGGCCAAAAAGAGTTTGTTATTATCAGAAAAAAAGTGAAAAAGTAGAATTTAATTTGTCTTTTTGATACATTTTCCTTATTTTTGTTTTCAGGACTCCAAATTATTCTTCTCCTCCTTTCGCATTTTTGTACATCGGACGCTTGGTATACTTCCTGTAATTCACCCGCTAAAAAAGAAAAACTCATGCAAATGGAAACGAAAAAATACAGAAACTTTATTCTTCGTAATTACAAAGATTTAACCCAATTGGGTGCTTTGCCGGATGAAGAACGGGAAGCTATTGGTGTGGTAGGACAGGTTTTACCGTTCAAATCGAATAACTATGTGGTAGAAGAACTGATTAACTGGCATAATGTGCCCGACGATCCCATTTATACACTTACTTTTCCCCGGAAAGAGATGCTCTCCAAAGCGCATTACAGCCAGTTGAAGAAGCTGATGGACGAAAATGATGAGGACGGATTGAAAAAAAAGGTATACGAGATCAGAATGAAACTCAACCCCAATCCTGCCGGACAGGAGCACAATGTACCCACTGTTGATGGCGTGAAATTGCACGGTATGCAGCACAAATACCGGGAGACAGTGTTGTTTTTTCCCAGTCAGGGGCAGACATGTCATGCTTATTGTACCTTCTGTTTTCGCTGGCCTCAGTTCTCCGGCATGAATGAGCTGAAGTTTGCGATGAAGGAGGCCGACTTGCTCCACCGGTATTTACAGAAACATACCAATGTCTCCGATGTGCTTTTTACCGGAGGTGATCCGCTTACTGCAAAGGCCGCCATCATGTCGGCCTATATTGAGCCGCTTTTAACGAAAGAATTTGCCCATATCCGGAATATCCGTATCGGGTCGAAGACCCTGGCCTACTGGCCTTATCGTTTTTTGACCGACAAAGATGCCGATGACATGCTGCGTCTCTTTGAGAAGGTGAAAAAGGCAGGTAAGCATCTTGCTTTTCAGGCACATTTCAACCATCCTGTGGAGCTCTCCACCGACGCTGTGAAACAGGCCATTCAGCGTATTCAGAATACCGGGGCACAGATCAGGACACAATCGCCGTTGCTTCGGCATATCAATGACAATCCCGTCGTATGGGCCGAGATGTGGAAAGAACAGGTTGCGCTCGGCTTGATTCCCTATTACATGTTTGTTGCCCGTGATACCGGTTCAAAAGCATTTTTCGATGTGCCTCTGGAGAAAGCATGGAACATCTTTCGGAAAGCTTACCGCAATGTGAGCGGTGTGTGTCGTACTGTGCGGGGACCCAGCATGAGCGCGACTCCGGGAAAGATTCAGATTCTGGGTATTACCGAAGTGCAGGGAGAAAAAGTATTTGTGTTGCGTTTTCTGCAGTGTCGTAATCCCGATCTGGTGGATATACCCTTCTTCGCGAAGTACGACAAAAAAGCAACCTGGTTCGATGAACTGGTGCCTGCATTCGGAGAAAAGGAATTTTTCTTCCAAAAGGATAATCTGTTGGGCCGAAATGGCAGGGATACCGATTTCTTATGGGAATAGGAATCCGATGTCATCATTCTTTTGATTTATCAACAAAAACAACAACGTTTTAAATAATTAACACGGAATTAGCCGATTTATTGTTTATTTTGTCGCCTAAAGTAGCACGTTTTGAATGAATAAAAACGATGTTTCCTGTAAAATACATTATATGGGCAGAATCATCTCGTTGGCAAATCAAAAAGGAGGAGTGGGTAAGACCACAACCACAATCAACCTCGCAGCCTCTCTGGCTGCATTTGACAAGAAAATACTGGTAGTGGATGCCGATCCTCAGGCAAATGCTTCCTCGGGATTGGGTATCGACATAAAGAAAACCAAAAATACAATTTATGAAGGCCTGATTGGCAAATGTACCCCACAGGAGGCTGTGCACCAAACGCCTTTTCCAAATATAGATATCATCTCTTCTCACATCAATCTGGTGGGTGCTGAGTTGGAGATGGTACAGATGGAGAACAGAGAGAAACGGCTTCGCGATCTCTTACATCCTTTAAAAGATTCCTACGACTATATCCTCATCGATTGTTCACCATCGCTGGGTATCATCACGGTAAACGCTCTCACGGCTGCCGATTCGGTCTTAATCCCTGTTCAATGCGAATATTTTGCACTCGAAGGATTGAGTAAATTGTTAAATACGATCAAGATCATCAAATCCAAGCTCAACACCCGCCTGGAGATTGAGGGGTTTGTGCTTACCATGTACGATTCACGACTCCGTCTTCATAATCAGATTTAT
>JBDKRY010000204.1:0-3212 GCA_039683155.1 Proteiniphilum sp. | reverse complement strand
TCAAGATTATCAATCCATTTATCACGAGCGGATATGTTTCGCCACCCTATTTTTGTGACCGCGAAGCGGAAAGCAGGCAACTTATCGGGAACATCGCCAACGGCAACAATGTGGCGTTGATCTCGTCGCGCAGAATGGGAAAAACAGGCCTTATAACCCATTGTTTCAACCAAAAAGAAATAAAGGATAATTATTATTCCTTTTTTATCGATATTTACGCGACCAAATCGTTACGCGATTTGTTGTACCTGCTCAGCAAGGAGATTATCGAACAATTAAAACCCTTCGGGAAAAAAGCGATAGAAATCTTCTGGACTACCGTCAGGTCGTTACAGGCCGGCATTACATTCAATGTAACGGGGGTACCGTCGTTCAATGTGCGGTTAGGCGATATCCAGACAGTAGAGACTACATTGGACGAAATTTTCCGGTACCTCGACCGGGCAGGGAAACCCTGTGTGATCGCGATCGATGAGTTTCAACAGATTCATCACTACTCCGATAAAAATGTTGAAGCAACCCTGCGAACTTATATCCAGCGGTGCGGAAATGCCCGTTTTATTTTCGCCGGCAGTCAGCGTCACATCATGGATAAGATATTCACAACCGCTTCGCGGCCTTTTTATCAAAGTGTGTCGATACAGCATTTAGGCAGTATCGGCTCGGAGGAATACGCCAAATTTGCGGTACGTCTATTCAATGAAAACAACAGGCAGGTTTCACCGGACATAGTGGAAACGGTGTATCACCGGTTCGACGGAATCACATGGTACCTGCAGAAGGTATTGAATACCCTCTTCTCGATGACGCCTGTGGGGGGTAAAGCCACAAAAAAAATGATCGATGAAGCGGTGGAGAGCAATGTGGAATCTTATAAATATGCTTATTCCGAAGCTCTTTTCAGACTACCCGCCAAACAAAAGGAGTTGTTGATCGCCATTGCCAAAGAGGGTAATGCTGAGGCGATTACTTCGGCAAAATTCATTAAAAAACATAGCCTTACTTCATCCAGTTCGGTACAGGCGGCCCTGAAGGGATTGCTCGATAAAGATTTTGTGACGTATGAGAAAGGAACTTATCAGGTGTATGATAAATTTCTCGTCAGTTGGATAAACAAAAATTTTTGAATAGTCGTAGTTAGTGTCAGGAAGAAAACTCCGTTATTTTTTAAAATCGAGTTTTGCAATGAAGCCATCATATCCATTTTCCCTTGGAATCATCAAAACGTATATGCTGAATATACGCTCGTTATACTCATGGGTGTGAGGTATGTAACCTCGGTTACAATTTACACGGCTTCTAAATAGTATTTTTGTCAGCAGCATGAGACATTTTCTTCCCGGCCAATGAGTATAGACAGGATTTTCCCGATATATACAAGCAGTCTGAAAATGTCCGGCATAACCATTAAAAAACAGAGATTATGGTAACATATGAAAAATCAAAAGTAATCGCCCTCGAAGGATCGATCGACTACGCCTCGGGCGGGGTAATCAGCAAGCAGGTCACCAGGAACAAGGCCGGGAACATCACCCTCTTCTCCTTCGACAAGGATCAGGGACTGACGGAGCACACCGCTAACTACGACGCTTTCGTGCAGATCCTCGACGGAGAGGCGGAGATACTGCTCGGCGGCACACCACATCTTCTGAAGAAAGGGGACTGTATTATTATGCCGGCCAACGTCCCGCATGCACTCAAGGCCACGGAGCGTTTCAAGATGCTGCTGACCATGATCAGGGGAGAAGAATAAACCACAAAGAGACGGCTTGCGGCCGTCTCTTTGTGATATGTAGCGTTGTATGTTACAGATTCGGGTTGACGCTGTTCCACTGCTCCACAGGAGGAATAGTGCCCATGGCGATCACTTCGTCACGCAGTTTCACTAAGTGTCCGTAACTTTGCTGCAGCTCGGCAATCTCGTCTTCTGTTCCCTTGACCTCTCCGAAAGAAACACCATGCTGATTGAGCGTGGTCTCCATTGCCATCATGATGTGATCAAATCCCTGGCTGTTCACATAACAGCCTGCAGGCCAGCGGAATGCTTCGCCGCCCATGGCAGCACGGATCATCTCTACCGATACGTAAGCCGGACTCTGGAACGAAGAGCGGCCACGCAGTTTGATGATGTTGGCACCCCCCTTGGTAACACGCTGTTTAAGTTCAGCCCATGCTTCGCTGGTCAGCGCATCTGTGCCGATCAGGTCGGTCAGCGGCTTACCGTCCACCTTCGCGGTAGAGGCAAAGACAGCCATCTGTTCACCATGTCCGCCATAGGTGCGGGCACCGGTCACCTTGCTCTGTTCCACACCGAAATGTTTTGCCAGTTCACTCTGCAGACGGGTGCTGTCGAGCGCCGCCAGAGTAGTCACCTGCGAAGGTTTCAGGCCTGAATAGATCAATGCCACCAAGCCGGTAATATCAGCCGGGTTAAAGATGACGGTCAGATGTTGCAAGCCGGGGCAGTACGATTTGATATCTTTTCCGAGTTGTGCAGCGATTTCCGCGTTACCTTTCAGCAGGTCTTCGCGTGTCATCCCATCCTTGCGCGGGGCACCGCCCGAGGAGATCATATACTTTGTGTCGGTGAAAGCTTCTTTCACATCGGTGGAAAAGGTGAAATTAACGCCTTCAAAACTGCAATGACGCATTTCCTCCACCACACCTTCCAGACCTTGTGCAAACGGGTCGTACAGACAGATGTTGGGGGTTAAACGCATCATGGCGGCAGTCTGCGCCATATTGGAGCCGATCATACCGGCAGCTCCTACAATTGTTAATTTGTCGTTCGTTAAAAAGCTCATAGTTTACTCATATTTGAATGTAAATGATTCTTCAGCCATGGTGGTTTTTTCGAACGCCAAATATACAAAATGTTCCCGGAACCCAGCACCTGCAAAATGATAATAATCGCTAAAAGGCAATTATTTTACAGGAGACTCCACGCCACCGTGAGCCCTGCCATCACAATGGAGACCATGCTCATCAGTTTAATCAGAATATTCAATGATGGACCTGATGTATCCTTGAAAGGATCGCCTACCGTATCTCCCACCACGGCGGCCTTGTGGGCTTCACTGCCCTTGCCGCCCAGATGACCTTCTTCGATGTACTTCTTGGCATTGTCCCAGGCTCCGCCCGCATTGGCCATGAAGATGGCCAGCACAAAGCCTGAACCCAGTCCCCCTGCCAACAGACCCATCACGCCCGCC
>JBDKRY010000203.1:0-10286 GCA_039683155.1 Proteiniphilum sp. | reverse complement strand
ACAAAGATGGTGACATCTCCCGCGGGCACTTCCGGATTATCACCGTCGTTGATGGGGTCTCCGTTGGTTCCATTGCATGATGAACAGTTTCCTAACAGCAGGATGAGCAGGATGAGTTTTATATTGTATATGATTTTCATCTTGTCAGAGTGTTACTTTCTCAATATGTACTGTTTTGGCAGTGAGATTCACCGTGAATCGGTAGTATGCAGATTCCACCACGGGGTCATTCTCCCCATTGGCAATGGTCCAGTCGTTATCTCCGGTAATAATCGGTTCTCCCGTAAAGGTGAAATCTCCGGCTTTCTTTTCATTTCCCCAGCCGGTGTTTTCGAACGGTTTAAAACCGGCGTAATGGTCGTTATCGCCCGGCGTGTAGAATGTTCCCTGGTACACTCCTTCATTGATCTGACGCAGCAGTACATATTGCATTACATGTCCGAATCCCCAGCTGGTATGCGTGCGCCCATGACCGGGATATACTGTGCTTATTTCTGCTGAAGTAACGCGGGTGGGATACCCCAGACCCCATCCGCAAGCCAGCAGATAGTCCGGATATGCCGGATTATCCGTCCCTACGAAGACATTTTTTCGTACGGGATTATAATAGAGGGTATATTCACCTGTTTTTCCCAGGAATTTTACCTGATTGTCCGACAATCGTTCAAAGAAATCGGGATTGTACAGATTGGGTTTGTCGCCAAGTATTCCGATCAACGAATAGGTCTTCCCATTTTCCAAAACGCGTGTCAGTGTACGGAAAAATTCATTGTCTATATCCTGGCTCCCGAAAACGCTTAAAGAAAGGTCGTCGGCACCCAGACTGCCACCTGTGGTGGAAAAGGTGTAAGCAAGATTGTCGAACGTGATGCCTTTTGTATAATCACCGGTTGGCGTGAAAGCAAAGGAAGATTCACCCGTTTCGTTGATCATGCCCAATCTGCCCGCTACATTGCCATACACATGGCCGCTGAAATCGATGGTGTTATCGGCATGGAGCTTTTCTGCAATTTTAAAGCGAAACGAAGGATCCAGCATGAGGTCTGAACCTGCAAACTTATATTGATTCCCCGGTTCTGCATTCAGAACGGCAACAGCACCATAGTCTGTGACAAGATAAAGTCTGTCATAGGTTGGACGCTTGCCGGTGAGCCCTTCTATGGTATGTCCGACGGTACCCTTCAATACATTTTGTGCGATAAGGTTTACGGTTACCGGGGCATTATCCGCCTGATTTTTAATCAGCGGGACAAAAAGGGCCGTTGTGACGAGGGCTGTATCGCCACTGAGAGGAATGCTCCCCGAAGCGATCACATTTCCTTCGGTAACCACTTCATAAAAAAGGTTGCTGAGCATGGTGGCCGGATCAATGATTTCGGCAGAGAGCGTGAGCGTGTCGCCGAACGTAAAAGATGAGGGATTCACTGTTGCAGACACAATGACGGGAGTGGACTCCTTGCGCGGGCCGTACTCCTCGTCATTGCATGATGCAAACAACAGTGCGATAATCCCGGTAATCATGAATAATGGATATATTGTTGTCTTCATATAGATTTTCATTTGGAGTGATTTGTTACCTGCGTTAATATCCCGGATTCTGTACAAGATTCGGATTCTGGTCGATTACATCCTGGGGAATGGGTAATATATAAGACAATTTCGTAAAAGGATAGACTTGTGCAGGCCGGCCTTCATCTTTCGCGAACACAGCGTTCATGACCTCCTCCACCTTATCCAGACGTACCAGGTCGAACCATCGTTGTCCTTCCATCGCCAGTTCGAGCCGGCGCTCCTTCATGTAAGCCTTTAATATGGATTCCCTGTTGGCCGATGCTGCTGCCGGCAGGTTCGGGAGCCCTGCTCTGCGGCGGGTTTGATTGATGATCTGAGCAGCCCCGCTGTAATCACCCTTACCGATCAACGCTTCCGCTTTCAACAACAAAATATCGGCATACCGCAGTTTGATGATGCTGTTGTAGGCGCTACGGCATTTGTACATGAAGGCATAATTATTCATCGGATAATAGATGCTCCAGTCGCAAGAATAAAAGACAACTGTCTGGGCATAACGTTTATCACCCGGTTCGCTGTTAAATGTTTTGATGAGATCGCGGGAAGGGGTGATCCATTTCGCCCAGGTGAATGCTTCCGTCCAGTTATTAAGTGGACGTCCGAACATCCAGGTGACCCAACTGCCACTTCCCGGGAAAAACTGTGCTTCGAAGATGGTCTCCCGGGTGTTGCGCGCCCTGGCGTCAATAGCTTTGTTTTCCTGAGAGGGGGGTGAGTTTGGATCGGTAAGGATCACATCAAACAGGATGCTATAATCATCCATAAGTGAAAATCCGTCTGCAGTCAGTTGATCGGCATAGCTGATGACCTTGTCATAATCACGTAACGGTTTTTCTGCATAGACTTTTGCAAGCAGGGCACGTGCTACTGATTTGGAAAACTGGGTTTTGTCAGACGGATTGTTATCAGGTGCAAATTGTACTCCCTCCAGCAGGTCTTCCTCTATTTGTTTGTAAATTGTCAGTGCATCTGTCTGCGGTGGAAAATAGGCAGGATATACCTCTTCGATGGTCTCTGAGGTGATATCTCCGGCCGATGTAGTTATCAGCGGGACATTCCCCCAAATTCTGACAATATCGAAATAGATCATGGCTCTCAGTATTTTTGCTTCCGCTTTGTATTGGGCTTTTTCTGCCGTCGTTAATGACGGATCGTTTACAAGGTCGATATTGTTGATTAATTTGTTGGCCTGGGCAATATTCCCCATATGGCCGTTCCAGTCGCGCCTCAGGTTCGTGTTCGACCCCTCAATGGAGTTCACTTCGAAAGGTGTGGTTTCCGCGTTGGGTGAGCCGGCGTATGCATTGTCGGAGTGCGATTCAGCAAGCAGCAGCATGTCAAGGTACCAGTGTTCCTGTCCGTTTTTATAGAGATTCAATAAGGTTTGCCTGTGTGATAGCAAAGCGGCTTTGTCTTTAAAAACGACCTGAACGCTATCTTCGTTCACACCTTCTGTAATATCGGAATAAGTGTCCAGCGGTTCATAATCGAGAGAGCAGGAAGCCATTAGGACGGCAAATAACAGGGATATAATATATTTCGTTTTCATTTTATTCATTGTTATTTAAAATTCAATATTCATTCCAAAAACAACCGTTTTGCTGTGAGGATAAGTTCCCCAGTCAATCCCTTGCACGGCTCCGCTGTTGCCCCACTGGTTTACTTCGGGATCCATGCCGCTGTAATTGGTGAGCGTGAGCAGGTTACTGACCGTGACAAAAGGCTGTAAGCGCGAAATGCCTGCCCGGGTGAGGACATTGCCCTTGAAATTGTAAGACAGGGAGACATCCTTTACCCGTAAATAACTTCCATCTTCCACAAAAAAACTGGAGGGCTGCAGATTGAATCCGGCTTTGGGAACATCGGTGATCATTCCGGGTGTTCGCCAGCGCTTCAATACTTCCACCGACTGGTTTTTCAGGTCGTACATTCCCTGCGTGTCACCTTTCGATGCATTAAAAATGTCATTACCCACAGAACCCTGAATGAAAATATTCAGGTTAAAGCCCTTATATGAGAAAGTGTTGGTCAAGCCATAAGTAAACAACGGATTCGGATCGCCGATGTAGGTTTTATCGGAAGCGGTAATCTTTCCGTCTTCATTGATATCGCGATACATCAGCTCGCCGGTTTCACGATCTACGCCATCGCTGATATATCCGTAGAAGCCGCCCAGCGAACGTCCCGGTTCATTACGCACCACCCGCGTCTGATGGAAAGCCTGTGTGGTTTCGGCGGCATAGTAAATTTGCTGCAACTCGAGGCTCTCCAGCCTGTTTTTGTTGAAAGATATATTGAAGTTCGTATTCCAGCTAAAGTCGCCGGTCATATTTCTTGAGTCAGCGGAGAATTCAAAACCACGGTTGGTCATCTCACCCTCGTTTCTCACAATTTCGTTGGCAGCTGCAGCCCCTTCGGGTAATGATACGTACATCAGCATATCGTTTGTGTGCTTGTAATAGTAATCCATGGCCAGGGTCAAACGGTTGTTGAACAGTGTGGCATCCACACCGAAGTTAACCTGATTGGTTGTCTCCCAGGTAAGGTCGGCTGTGCGCAGATTTGCCTGGGTGATGAGGGGAAGGGCATCTTCTTTCCCGGTTTCGAACCATGCCTGCCGGGTAATATTATACCGTTGCAGGTAAGCAAAGTCGCCGATACCCGACTGGTTTCCGGTCTCTCCCCAACCACCTCTGATTTTTAGATCATCAATCCAGTCTGCACCCTGCATAAATTCTTCTGAAGACAAACGCCATGCTGCAGAAAGTGAGGGGAAGGTACCCCATCGGTGATCAGGATGCAGTTTGGAGGATCCATCTTCGCGAATATTGAAAGTAAACAGGTATTTGCTGTCATAATTATAGGAGAGTCTTCCAAACAGAGAGTAGATACCCCACTGCGAAGCTCTTGAACCGGTACCGCCATTGGGATCATTCCACCAGGCAATTTTATTGGCTGCATTCAGCGTTTGGATGGTGCCGTCCTTAAAATGTGATCCGTTGATATAGTTTTCGGACCACTGCGAATCGGTCCACGAGCTACCGCCCATGGCTTCCAGATTATGTTTTTCGGCGAATGTTTTTTTATAGGTGAGGACATTGTCGAACACCATCAGGGTATTCATGCTGCGGATATCCCACGCATTTCCCCAGTCGGCTCTGTCGGCACCGTGTGATGGTGGCGTAAACCCGGTATTTTTCCCATTGCGCCGGTCCAGGGTAAATGTGGATTTCAGATTCAATTCCGGCCGAAAGGTGATGGTTGCGTTGACGGAGCCAATAAGACGGTTTTCGTTGTTTTTATTATTTTCCCCGTTAGCAATCTCTTCCAGTGGGTTGGCTATATTTTGACCGAAAAAAAGACGGTTATACAGTCCGGTTTCTTCGTTTCTGATGGTCGCTGCTGTGGGCAGGTTAACGACAGCCAATACCACGCCTCCCCGATTGGAGCCCTGTCCGGTAGTAACGCTGTTGCTCGTATTATCGGAATAGGATAAGTTCAATCCGAAACGAAGCCATTTCCGTACCTGGCTTTCCACATTGCTGCGAAGGTTGAACCGGCGGAAAAAAGCCGAACTCAGCACGCCTCTTTCATCGAGATACCCTCCCGATACGAAGTAGCGTAACCGGTCGTTTCCGTCGGATACCTGCAATTGATAATTCTGTGTTATGCCGGTACCGTATACTTCTTTGAACCAGTCTGTCCGGTCGGTTGTTCCCTCGGGTATGGTGCCGGGACGGATCTCATCGATCAATTCCTTATATTGAGCGGCATTTAACGATTGAATGGAGTTACTTACACGACTCATTCCATACTGTATGTTTGCGGCAACCTTCGCTCCCGCCGTCGCCTGTTTGGTCGTGATCAGCACTACGCCGTTCGCTGCACGTGACCCGTAAATAGCCGCAGAGGAGGCATCTTTCAAAATCTGCATATCGGCAATATCCATCGGAGACAGGAAGTTAAGATTGTCAACAGGAACACCGTCCACCACATACAGCGGATCGTTGCTGCCGTTGAAAGAGGTTGTTCCGCGTACACGGATCACCATTTCCCCCCCGGGTGCGCCATTGGGCTGATACACGTGTACACCTGCCGCTCTACCCTGTATGGCCTGGGCGGCGGAAACAATCGGACGTTCATCCATGTCTTTCAACGAAACGGTTGACACGGCTGTCGTCACATCGCCTCTTCTTACCGTACCGTAGCCGATCACGACTAATTCGTCCAAGGTTTTCATATCTTCCTGTAAAACAATAGTAAAAGTTGTTTTACCGGCGGTGTTAATTTCTTGCGACAGAAATCCGATATAGGAAATATGAAGTACTGCATTATCTTCAACACTCAGTGTGAATTTACCGTCAATATCCGTGACCGTACCATTGGTAGTTCCTTTTACAACCACATTTGCTCCTATGACAGGTTCGCCTTTTTCATCGGAGATTGTTCCGCTGATCCGCCTCTGACTGATCTGTCGCTCAGGAACAATTACTATGTAGTTGTCTTTCAGTTGATACGTGAATCCTGTTCCCCTAAGTATTTGAGCCAGGACATCCTCTATTTGCCCGTTGTTGATGTCTAAATTAAGATTCTTTTGATTCTTTAACTGTGATTCATTGTAGGCTACGAACATTTTCGACTGCCTTTCAACGGCCTGTAACGCCTCGATAACCGAAATATTATCTTTTTTTATGGTTATTAAAGGTTTGTTCTGGGCGAATAAAAATGTTTGCGAAGCAATAAAACAGACGAAAAAGATAAAAAATCGCGTTTTTGACTTCTTCATGTAAAAATTTTTCATAACTTTAATATTCATTTCGTAGTGTTAGATTAGAAATTTGACTTATTTTTCAAGAGTATAACTCTAACGCTTCTTTTTCCGGAATAGAGGTGCCACTTTATTCCGGTTTTTTTATTATGATGTATTCATGTTGCAAATAAATTTAATTGTAGATATTTAATTGATTATAACGGCAATATGTAACATTTATCGTCCTCTATCCTATATCTGATATTGCCCGATACTTCAGTGATGATATCCATCACTTCCCGCAATGAAGTTTTATCCTTGAAACGGAACGTATATTTGTCATCTTTTAAGGTATTCAAGGCATACACGAACGAGTAGGGATATTTGCGTTCCAGCACGGTGATGATCTCCTTGAGGGTTGTCGATTTAAATACAAGTTCACCTCTTTGCCATGCCGTTACTTCGTCTATATCGGGATGGCTGATCGTTTCTTCTTTCGTTTGTTTGTTATAGGTGAATTGTTCACTCGGTTTTAATATCAGGGCCGAGGCCAAATTGTTGAATCGGACTTCCACACTCCCTGAAAGCAATGTAGTTGAAAGGGCCGGATCACCCGGATAGGCCTTCATGTTGAATTCTGTTCCCAATGCCGTTACCTGAAAATCGTTGGATTTCACGATGAAAGGCTGTTTTTCATTTTTTGCCACTTTGAAATTTGCTTCTCCGATCAGATATACACTCCTGCTTTCTCCGGTGAACTGTTCCGGGTACAGCAAGGTAGTGGTAGAATTCATTTGTACTTCGGTTCCATCGGGCAAGGTCAAGCGGGTCATTTCGGCGATGGGTACGTATTGTTCAATGAGATCGGCATTCACCGGTATTTCGTTGGAAGTAAAGTATAATGTGGAGAGTAGCGCGATCAGCAAACAGGCAGCTGATATCTGCCAGAAACGGAGGAGTTTGGTGTTGGCGTTGCGATGACGTTGTCTTATTTTTTTATGGACATCATGCAGCGATTGCTGCGTTTCAGATGAAACTTCTGCAGGCTTGTTTTCCGCCATGTTGTCCCACAAGTCGCGCAAAACCCTGTCCTTTTCCCTGGAAAATTTATCCCCGGTAAGCCACCGATAGAATTCATTTTGCGAGGAAGCGGAAACATCGGATTTTACAAATAATTCAATAATCTTGTTAAAATAGTTTTCCATCTCGTCTATCTGTTCTGTCTGATAAAACCGTCTCCGCGAAGAAGTTCATAAAAATTAGTCGCTTTGAGTCGCCTTCGCTCCCCGATTGTTATTTCTCGCTATGGCGTTGTATAAGCAAGCTTATCCTCTGCTCATTCAGCTTAATGAAAACATCAGTATTATTTGATCTGCCGCTTATATATTAGATACAATCGAGAATAGGATACTACTTAAAATTTTATCAAAAAAATTGCAACAAGGAGAAGTTTTTTAAGATCTTTTAATACTAAATAGATGTGTTGTTCTACCGTCCGAACCGATAAGTTCATTCTTTCTGCGATTTCGTGATTGCTCAAATGTTGAAAACGGCTCATTTCGAACACTTGTCTGCGTTTTTCGGGCATTTGTTCCAGTGATAATTTCAGTAAAAGCTGCAACTCTTCGTGGTATATTTCGTTAAGGGGATCTTTAAATTCGGTCATTTCCTCCAATAATTGCAAATTCATCTGAGAGCTTATATAGGTAGACTCAATATTTTTCCGTTTAATGCGGTTAAAAACATGATTTTTAACCATTGTATACAGGTAATTCCGCACAAGATTTCCTTCCCATAAATCGGGTTCTTCCCATAATTTTACAAAGATATCCTGTGCTACATCTTCAGCTTCCTGTTCCGATTTAAGGAGAATGGCGGCAAACGTTCTGACTTTCGGAAAATACTGAATGAATATTTCTTCAAATTCTCTCCTGTATGATTCAGTGTTCATGGAATGTATTCAATTAACTGAAATCAATAACTCACAACCTAATCTTTTTCCATAAGGTTTTCATCATCAAAAACACCTCTTACGGCAAAGATAATATTATTCGATTAAAATGTATTTCGATCAAACAGGTATGTTGTCGTTGACCTTTGTGGCATCTTTCCGTAGTTGATGTGTCACCTATACGGTAAAATCAAGAAGTTTTTCATTGAAAGTTTGTTCTCCGGTGATCGTTATTGAACAGACCGTTCCGGAAGTTTATTATTTCATTGCCGGTAATAAATATTTCCATATAAGATTGAGTTCTGCCTGCATATCTCCAATATTGGCTGTCGTGACAATAACTGCATCTTTTTCGGGAAGTACAACAATAAATTGTCCGTTTGCACCATCAGCACGATAACCGTTGTTCCGGCAACGCCACATCTGATAGCCATATCCCTGAAGCCAGTCACTCTCCTTCGGTTTTATTTTCAGATCTTCTTTTTTCACCCCTGCAGGGAGGGATGCTATATGTGAAGCAGTAGCTTCGTCGATCCACGATTCGGGAAGTAGTTGCACGCCATTCCATTTCCCTTTCTGCAAGAAAAACTGGCCGAGTTTTGCCATATCTTCGGTTTTGACATATAGTCCCCATCCTCCGATGTTCACCCCTTGGGGGCATTCATCCCATGTGGCTCCTACTATGCCCAATGGGCGAAATAAACGGGGATATAGATAATCGATCAGTTTTTCACCCGTCACCTTTTGTATGATAGCCGAAAGCATATAGGTGGCTAAACTATTATAATTGAATTGTGTTCCCGGTTTCTCAGTAATGGGTTCAGCGAGAAATGCTTCTACCCAGTCGTCATTGTTCCGTGTTTTTTCTTGGACAGCATTGGGATCATGTCCTACGGACATTGTCAATAAATGTTTTATTTCCAGATCTTTTAAATTCTGGCTTACATGGGCAGGTAACTTATCGGGGAAGAATGATATTACCTTGTCAGTCACTTTGAGTTTGCCTTCCGAGACTGCAAAACCGATGGCCGTTGCTGTATAGGTTTTGCTTACGGAGTTCATGATATGTGGCTTATTGGCAGCATGATCTCCTATCCAATGTTCTGCTATGACTTTCCCATGCCTGAGAATCATAATGCTATGTAAGTCCTGTCCGCTTTTCTTGACAGCATCCAGGTAATTTTGAATACGATTTGCAGAAACCTTTTCTGCTTCGGGGGTACTGCGAGGAAGTGCTTTGGTAAGTTCGTTATATGTGATTAGTTCAATCCCTTTTTCTTTGATCATTTGTTTGACCTTCTCACTGGTTAACAAGTCTGTAACTCCCTGACGGTCTTCTGCTACCCATTCGTAGCCAATATGTCCGACTGTCTTCATTTCATCGTTATCCAATGCGGGATGATCAACAAATATATAATTTTTTCCACCTTCGAGTTTATTCAACATACTGATAAAACTGGCTTCTTTTTGATCCGTTTCGTTAGAACCGTCATACCTGACAGGAATGACATCGTATTTTTGTCTTAAACCGTCTCCCTCTAAAAATGTCAGATTATATTCCAGTGCCAGCTTGTGAGATAATGCGAGCACTTTCGGATCGAAGTTCAAAGCGCCCATGTGACCCGAAAGATGGCTTGCCTGAGGTATATTTTTTAGTGTCAGTTCTATTTGAGCCCTGAATTCCTGTTCTATTTCATCGATATCCCATTTATTTTCCAGAATGGACTGTCCGGGATAAGCCTTATGGGGATTCATCATCGGATAAAAATAGCCGTTTTCGTCCGTCAAGCTGGGGCAATGGGTCAATGGGCGCCACTTGATGTTTTCCCATTCACTGGTAATGGCCAGATGTATACCGACATCGATACCCGGATTTTCATTCAGCCTGCGCACTGCTTCGGGAAACCACGCAGTAACGGGCATAACTTCCACCACAGTTTGAATGCCATTTTTATAAGCATCGATAGTAGCAACATTCACTGCATGGAATGCTCCCATGTCATCAGAACGCAC
>JBDKRY010000202.1:0-17454 GCA_039683155.1 Proteiniphilum sp. | reverse complement strand
TGAGGAGATGAAGGCCATTTGCACGTGTCAGATGATACGATATAACGGGCAGATCAGATGTAAGGTATATCGCACGTGTCAGATTCAAGGTATCCTGCATGTGTTGATCGCATATTCCGCAGTTAGTACATCATAGCTTGAGAATAGGATGAAAAAGATTGTTGTTGCGGGTTGTGGTTTTGGCGGATTGCAATTCGTGAATCACCTCCCCAAAGGAGCGTTCGATATCATGGTGATCGACAAGATCAATCATCACCAGTTTCCCCCGCTGTTTTATCAGGTGGCAGCTTCCCAGATTGAGCCGGCTACCATCTCGTTCCCAATACGGAAAATATTTCAAAAGCGGAGAGATGTGCGCATCCGCCTGGCACAGGTGTTGGCGGTGAATGATGCAGCGAAGTATGTCGATACCACGATCGGCAGGTTCGACTACGACTATCTGGTCATCGCGACGGGCACCCGCACCAATTTCTACGGCAACGGGAAGGTGGAAAGTAATGCCCTGGGATTAAAGTCGACCTATCAGGCGATCAACGTGCGGAATTACATTCTCCACAATTTTGAGAAGCTGTTGTATGCCGATGAGAAAGAGGGTCTCTACAATATTGTGATTGTGGGCGGCGGCGCTACCGGGGTGGAGCTGGCCGGCGCCTTTGCCGAGATGACGAAGGAGGTTCTTCCGAAAGATTATCCCAATATCGATTCCTCGCGGGTGCAGGTCTACCTGCTGGAAGGAGGAGAGCACACGCTTGCAGCCATGAGCAGCTTTGCACAGAACTATTCGGAGAAACAGCTCCGCTCCATGGGTGTGATTGTGAAAACTGGCACCCTGGTAAAGGATTACGACGGGGAACTGCTTACGCTGAACAATGGGGAGACCATTCGCAGCCGGAATGTGATCTGGTCGGCCGGCGTGACAGGGAACAGCATTGGTGGCATTCCGGAGGAGGCACAGCTGCGTTCCGGCAGGATCAGGGTGGACCGGATGAACCGGGTGGAGGGACTCACCGATGTGTTTGCCATTGGAGACATAGCTTATATGGAAACGGAGCCATATCCCAAAGGACATCCGCAGCTGGCCAACGTGGCCATCGGGCAGGGGAAGAACCTCGCCCGCAACCTGCAGCGGCTCGAAGCCGGGCGCAGTGATCTGAAGCCCTATGAGTACCGCAACCTGGGCACCATGGCCACGGTGGGGCGTAACAAGGCAGTGGTGGATCTGCCCTTTGTGAAGTTCAAAGGCCGTTTTGCCTGGTTCGTCTGGATGTTCCTTCACCTGATGCTCATCCTGAGTGTCCGCAACAAGCTGGTGATCTTCATCAACTGGGCCTGGAACTATTTCACCAAAAATAACTCGCTGCGGCTGATATTGAAGGACAATGATTAAATAACTTCCCACGTTCTCATAACTCACGGAAATTACGTTATAAGACGGTTAATTGATATCCCACACCCTTCACGGTACTGATCCATACCTGTTCATCCTTATCTAAAAGTTTTCGTAATTTAGAGATCAGATTGTGTATGCTCGGGTCTAAATCCGATGTCTTTTCATTTATTGTTTATCGGAAATGCTCATTGTGAAAACACTTCCTTTTCCCGGTTTCACTGTACCGGGATTTTCATTTTTACTGTATTTATAATTCCCGGTAATAAAAGCCAACCATTTTTTGAAATCACTTGCACACGTGTTTTTTTAGATTTACTTTTGTTCAAAATATGGATATGCAAAGGATTATAGAAGATAATATGGACAAGATTAAGACATTAATTCTGATTGTCTTGCTGTTGGCTTTTACAACCACCATTCCTGCACAGGAAAAGAAAGAGAAGCCATACACATTTTTGCTTACCGGTGCATCATTTGCATCGCCCAACAACGGCTGGTTTGAGGTGGGGTGCGACCTTGCCGGGGCAACACCCATCAACCGCGCCATCGGCGGCGAGGCAATTGCCGATGCTGCTAACCGGATGGAGAAAGGGACGCTCTACTCGAAAGAGGAACTGGAGGAGATTGATGCGCTGGTGATCATGCAGGTACACGACAAGGATGTGTACGACGAATCGCAGTTGCAAACGAAATATACCGACTACAAAACCCCTTTCGACCGCAGCAATTATGCTGCCGCATTCGATTACGTGATCAAACGTTACCTCACGGAGTGCTATAAACTGAAATTCGATGAAAATTCCAAATACTACAACAGCCGCATGGGCAAACCGGCGGTGGTGGTGCTCTGTACCGACTGGCACGACGGGCGGGTGACCTACAACACCTCGGTGCGCAGGCTGGGAGAAAAATGGGGATTTCCGGTGGTGGAATTCGACAAATATATCGGATTTTCCAGGAATGCTGTGCATCCCGTGACGGGCGAACAGGTGAGCCGTCTGTTTACCGTTGATGAGCAGGAGATTGCCGGAGAGACTTACGGCTGGCATCCTGAAAACGGACAGGATAAATATATCCAGCGTCGCATGGCCGCCATCTTTGCTGATACAATGCGTAAATTTTTCCGGTAATAGATTGCAAAATGCGACCTTAAAAAAATAATATCGATTAATCGACTAATTGTTTTTGTATATTTGCGTTAGATTAAAGCTACCAGATATGACAACACGTGAAGAATATATGAGGCTACTGGGGCAATTCGTTTCAGAATATGGTGCAGAATATGGAATTTCGCGCATCGGTATTTTTGGTTCGGTAGCACGCGGCCAGCAAACAGAAGATAGTGATGTGGATGTTCTAATCGAGGCTCCTGTACTTGACTTGCTGTCACTTATAGGCATAAAGCGGCGACTGGAAGAGATATTAGGTTCGCCTGTTGATCTGGTGCGCAAAACTCAATATATGCCCCTACAGTTTAGGACACGGGTAGAGAAGGAGGTTATCTATGTATGATCGGATACTGATAATGAGTGAGCTACACAACATCGAAAAATCACTGCTGCATATACTTGATCGCACTTCGTGGATTGAAACTGTTGATGATTTTTTTAAAACTCCGGCGGGAGTGGATGCTCTTGATATTGCTGCAATAAGACTTATGGCAGTCGGGGAAGAAATCAAAAAGATCGAAAAGCGTAGTGGTGGAGAAAAAAACAAGATCACGACGAAGTTTTTTTATAACTTATTGAATATCGATTAACCGATTAAATGCTTTTGTATATTTGTGGAAACAAAACCGGTTTTTACCATGCGCATCAAAGAAATACTTCAGACGATTGAACAGCTCGCACCCCTGCCACTGCAGGATGATTTCGACAACAGCGGTCTGCAGGTGGGCGACCCGGGCAGGGAGGCTACCGGCACACTGCTGGCCATCGACATCACGGAAAATGTGGTGGAGGAGGCCATCGCACTGGGATGCAATCTCATCATCTCCCATCATCCGATCGCCTTCCGCCCGTTCAAGTCGCTCACGGGAAAGACTTATGTAGAGCGCTGCATCATGCAGGCCATCAAACACGATATCGTGATGTATGCAGCCCACACCAACCTCGATAACGTGCAGGGGGGCGTCAATTACAAGCTGGCAGAGATGCTGGAGCTGCAGCAGGTGAAGATCCTGCAGCCAAAGGGCGGGGCGTTGCTGAAGTTTGTGACCACCGTCCCGGTGCAGCATGCCGAGAGCGTACGCAATGCGCTCTTTAATGCCGGCGCCGGCCATATCGGAAATTACGACAGCTGCAGTTATAACCTGTCGGGTGAGGGTACCTTCCGTGCTCGGGATGGCGCCAATCCCCACGTTGGTGAGATTGATGAGCTGCATTTTGAGCCGGAGGTGCGCATTGAGACGGTGATCCCGGCAATGAAAAAGGAGGAGGTGCTGCGGGCCCTGCTGGCGGTACATCCGTATGAGGAGCCGGTGTTTGATCTCTACCCGATTGCCAATGAATGGCCGCAATGTGGCAGCGGGGTGGTGGGGGTGCTGCCTGAACCCATGCCGGAGCAGGAGTTCCTCTATCAGCTGAAAGATATTTTTAACCTGCCCACCATCCGTCATTCCAAAATTCGGGGAAAGGATATCCGCGACGTTGCCCTCTGCGGCGGTGCGGGAGCATTTCTGCTCCCCGATGCGCTGGCGTATGGTGCCGATGCATTTGTGACGGGTGAGGCAAAGTACAACGACTTTTACGATGTGGAAGGGCGCATACTGTTTGCGGTGGTAGGCCATTACGAGTCGGAGATCTGCACAAAAGATATTTTTTTCGATCTCCTTTCGAAAAAATTTCCTACCTTTGCACTGCATAAATCGGCGTTCGACTCGAATCCCGTGAAATATCTGTGAAAGAAAGCGGTCTGACTTGTTCCCGCAGTTGCAGAGAAATGTGGTAGTGAAACGATGGACTTATCGTTTGATTACTGCATTTTTTGTTAGGATGATTCCGGGTAAAGATCAGAAAAAAATAATCGTATAAAACAGAACAGTTATGGCAACAAGAAAAAAAACCGTTGAAAAGGAAGTCTCCGTAGAGGATAAACTGAAGTCGCTTTACAAGCTGCAATCTTATCTGTCGGAAATTGACCGCATTAAAACCTTGCGGGGCGAGCTTCCGCTTGAGGTGTCGGATCTCGACGATGAGATTGCCGGCCTGGGTACACGTATCAATAACTTCCAGCTGGAAATGAAGCAGCTGGAGGAGAACAGCAAGCTGCAGACAGGGAAGATAGAGACCAGCAGGTCGAAAATTGAAAAGTATAACAAGCAGCTCGACAACGTGCGCAACAGCAAAGAGTATGATCACCTCTCGAAGGAGATTGAATTTGAAACACTGGAAATTGAACTTTCCGAAAAACATATCCGTGAATTTACGCAGAATATCGCTTCCATTAAAGAGCAGATTGAGGCTGCCAGTGAGCTGTTGAAGGAAAAAACTGCCGATCTGGAACAGAAGAAGAAAGAGCTGGACGATATTGTTTCGGAAACGAAATCACAGGAGGAGAAACTGCGGGAGAAAGTGAAGAAAACGGAGACCACTATTGAACCCCGTTTGCTGGCTGCCTTCAAGCGCATCCGCAAGAATGCCCGCAACGGCCTGGCAGTGGTGCCCATTCAACGGGGCGCCTGCGGGGGATGCTTTAACAAGATTCCACCCCAGAAACAGATGGACATCAAGCTGGGTAAAAAGATCATTGTCTGCGAATATTGCGGACGGATCATGATTGACCCGGAAATGGCCGGCATCGCGGCGAAATAAGCGGCGGTGTGGTAAAAGAGGAAACATCCATTGCAGATTTTTTTCTTTATTTTCGGTCCAAATTTTCTTTTTTTTGGCTGTAATGATATATCTTTGCGCTTTCCAGGGATCAGTCCTCCTATGTACATACACAGCTTACATAAAACCTTTTGATTTATAACAGGTTCAATAATTTAGACTATTTCCCGCAACAACAAAATCCAATTAAGTTTGTTTTTTGTTCGTTTTGTTTAACGAAATGGTTTATCTAAAAAATTACAAGCAGGGTAATTTATATTAACTATATGGCTCCTCGAATAAAAATTAAGAAAGGCTTGCAAATTCCGTTACTCGGAGACTCGGAAGAGGTCATAAGGGGAACGGTGAAAAGCGAATTTGTTCGCATTTGTCCGGAAGATTTTCACGGCATTACCCCCAAATTAGCCGTCAGGGTGGATGATACCGTAAAAGCCGGAACCGCACTGTTTTACGATAAGAATCATCCCGACATACGCTTTGCCTCGCCCGTGAGTGGCGTGGTGACAGCCATTGAAAGGGGCGAAAAAAGACGTATCCTTCAAATTGTCGTCAAGGCCGACAGCACCGTGCAGTATGAGGACTTCGGTGTGAAAAAGGTGGCTTCCATGTCCGGCGAAGAGGTGAAAAAATCGATCCTGGATGCCGGTATCTGGTTCCTCATTAAGCAACGTCCTTACGATGTGGTAGCATCACCCGACAAACAACCGCGTGATATCTTTGTGACCGGCTTCGATACGGCGCCGCTGGCTCCCTCATACGACTTTCTGCTAAACGACAGCGAGGCTGATCTGCAGGCAGGGCTGGATGCACTGACCACCCTCACCACCGGAAAAGTCTATCTCTCTGTCAGCACCAAAACCACACTCAAAGGATTGCGTGAAGCAAAGAATGTGGTCATCACCGAATTCGACGGGCCGCATCCTGCAGGAAATGTGGGTGTGCAGATCAACCACATCAAGCCGGTGAACAGGGGAGAGACGGTGTGGACGCTCAACGCGTTGGATGCAGCACTTATCGGTCGTCTCTTTAACCGGGGTATTGTGGACCTTACCCGTACGGTAGCCCTGTGCGGATCGGAAGTGAAGCAAACAGGTTTTTACCGGATGGTGCCGGGGACCGAACTGAAATCGATCTTCGCGCACAACGTGACCGAAGGTATCTCGCTGCGTTATATCAGCGGCAACCCGCTCACCGGCCGCAAGATTAATGAGAACGATGTGCTGCGCGCCTACGACTCACAGGTGACGGTGATCCCCGAAGGCGACGACGTGCACGAGGCGCTTGGTTGGGCATCGTTATCGCCGAAGCGTTACAGCGCCGGTTGTACCTATCCTGCCTATCACAAAAAATACCGTCTCGATGCCCGCCTGATGGGAGGGCCGCGAGCCATCATCGTCTCCAATGAATACGACAAGGTGTTCCCGATGGATATTTATCCCGAACAACTGATCAAAGCCATCATCGCCTTCAACATCGACAAGATGGAGCAGCTGGGCATTTACGAAGTGGCGCCCGAAGATTTCGCACTGTGCGAGTTCGTGGATACTTCCAAGCTGGAACTGCAACATATTGTGCGTACGGGACTGGACCTGCTTCGCAAGGAAATGGAGTAAACGGTGTAACGGTATTAATCGAATAATAACTACTAAAACATAGCACTTTGAAAGCGTTAAGAACATATCTTGATAAGATAAAACCGAATTTCGAGGAAGGCGGTAAATTGCATTGGCTCTATTCTACCTACGATGCATTTGAGACATTCCTTTTTGTGCCCAATACTACATCGAGATCGGGAGTGCATATTCATGATGCACGCGACTCGAAACGCACGATGATCATCGTAGTCCTCGCCTTGATACCCGCCCTGCTTGTGGGTATGTATAATATAGGGCTGCAACATTATATGGCCGTAGGGCTGGATGCCTCCTTTCTTACGAAGTTTTTTTACGGATTTCTTGCCGTACTGCCTCAGATAGTAGTCTCCTATGTGGTGGGATTGGGCATCGAGTTCGCCTTCGCGCAGATAAAAAAAGAAGAGGTTGCCGAAGGGTTTCTGGTGACGGGTATCCTTATACCGATGATTGTGCCGGTGGATACACCGTTGTGGATGATTGCCGTGGCTACCGCCTTTGCCGTTATTTTTGCCAAAGAGGTCTTCGGCGGGACGGGTTACAATATATTCAATGTGGCGCTGATCACGCGTGCTTTCCTGTTTTTCTCCTATCCCTCGAAAATGTCGGGCGACCAGGTATGGGTACGTACTGCCGGCACTTTTGGAATGGGTAAAGGAACAGTTATAGACGGCTACTCGGGCGCCACGCCGCTGGGGCAGATTGCCACCACCAATGCGGGCAGCTTCGGTGAGTTTACCTTTCAGGGCATCACCGGCCAGCCGTTGTCCATCAGCGACATGTTCTTCGGCTTTATCCCGGGCTCGGTGGGTGAGGTCTCCACCTTTGCCATCCTGTTGGGTGCCCTGCTGCTGATTGCTACAGGCGTGGGCAGCTGGAAGACCATGCTCTCGGTATTTCTGGGCGGACTTGTGACGGTGATAATGGTGAACCTTTTCGCGCAAAACGCGATCATGGAGATGCCGGTGTATTATCACTTCCTATTGGGCGGATTTGCATTCGGTGCCGTATTCATGGCTACCGATCCTGTAACATCGGCCCGGACGGAGAAAGGAAAATGGATCTATGGCTTCCTGATCGGGATGCTGGCAATTACGATTCGTGTGTTTAACCCGGGTTATCCCGAGGGTATGATGCTTGCCATCCTGTTTATGAATGCGTTTGCTCCGCTCATCGACTTTTATGTGATTGATGCCAATATTAAGCGTCGTGTGAAACGGGCGGCAACCGTGGTGAAATAAGATATTCGGCTTCGCCGTTATTCAGCTTCGCTGTTATTCGTGCCAAGCACGCTATTTTACAGTCGAATAACAACTGAATAACAATCGAATAACTATTGAATAACTATTGAACAATAAAGATATGAACAGAGAAAACAGTGGATATACAATTCTATACGCAGCTATAATGGTGATTATTGTTGCACTGGGACTGGCGTTCACGCATCAGGTACTGAATGAGCAACAGACAGCCAATGTAAATATCGACAAGATGCAGCAGATATTGCGTTCGCTCAATATTGATGTGAGTGCAGCCGAAGCCCAGGCGCAATATGATGCGCTGGTGCAGAATGCCTACCTTATCGATAACGAAGGAAATAAAGTGGAAGGAACCGAAGGAACAGCACCCGACGATCCTGCTTTCTCTACAGAAGCAGGTGGAGAGAATGCTGCCGGTCTGCCTGTATTTGAGGCAAATGTGGACGGCTCTGTGAAATATGTGCTTCCTATGGAAGGCACCGGGTTATGGGGGCCCATTTGGGGATACCTGGCTGTGGAGGCCGACGGAAGCACCATCTATGGTTCCGAGTTCGGACATGCGAGTGAGACACCCGGGTTGGGAGCCGAGATTGTGACGTCCGCATTCCGGAGTCAGTTTGCCGGTAAGGAACTTATCAAAGAGGGTCAGTTCAAATCTGTGGCCGTGGTAAAAACCGGCAGGACGGACCCCGACAGAGATTACGTGGACGGCATCTCGGGCGGCACCATCACCAGCAAAGGGGTGGACGCCATGCTGCTGAACAGCGTGGGACAATACAGTAAATTTTTGATGAACCTGAACGCTGCCCAATAGGGACAGACAACATAAAACAGTAAGAAAATGGCTTTATCAAGTAAGACAAAAGCGGTATTGCTGGGGCCGCTGAATAAAAATAACCCCATCATTGTGCAGGTGCTCGGTATCTGTTCGGCACTGGCAGTGACCTCCAAACTCGAGCCGGCGCTGGTGATGGCTATTGCTGTAACGATTGTGACGGCTTTCTCCAATCTGATCATATCGCTGTTGCGCAAAACCATTCCCAACCGCATCCGCATCATTGTACAGCTCGTGGTGGTGGCTGCACTGGTAACCATTGTGAGTGAGGTGCTAAAAGCCTATGCCTATGATGTGAACAAACAGTTGTCGGTGTTTGTGGGGTTGATCGTGACCAACTGTATCCTGATGGGACGGCTGGAAGCATTTGCACTGGGCAATGGCCCCTGGCCCTCTTTCCTCGACGGGATAGGCAACGGCCTTGGATATGGCTGGATTTTGATCGTGGTGGGATTTTTCCGTGAGTTGCTGGGGTCAGGAACATTGCTGGGCTATCAAGTGGTTCCGCAGGCACTTTACGATGCCGGTTATGAAAATAACGGGTTGATGATGCTTGCACCCATGGCGCTGTTACTGGTGGGCAGCATTATCTGGATACATCGGGCGAGGAACAAAGAGTTGCAGGAAGAAACCAATTAATCCGCCTTTCGCGATTATTCGCTTCGCGATACCTGCACTTCGTGCGTTATTCGCTTCGCGTTATTTGTGCCGGGCACGTTATTTGTTCACTTCGTTCACGTTATTCATTTCATGTTATTCACTCGATGCACGCGCGTTATTGGTTCACTTCGTGAACGTTATTCGCTTCGCGTTACTATTGAATGTTTGCGATTAGAGAGTGCAAAGTCAAACTTGTTTGAACTTTGCCGAGCGTAGCAAACATCTAAATTTACAAAGTAAATTTGAATAACAACCGAATAACAACTGAATTACAACCGAATTACTAAAATATATAATATAAAATGATATGGATGCAATTAGTCTGATTGTACGGTCGATATTTGTCGATAATATGATTTTCGCCTACTTCCTGGGAATGTGTTCGTTACTGGCAGTATCGAAAAGCGTTAAAACAGCATTGGGGCTGGGTATTGCCGTCACATTCGTGCTGGTGCTGACACTGCCGATCAATTATATGCTCGAAAACTATGTACTCAAAGCGGGAGCATTGGCCTGGCTGGGTGAAGATTATGCCGGAGTTGATCTGAGTGTTTTCAGCCTGCTTATCTTTATCGCCGTGATTGCTTCGTTTGTGCAGCTGGTGGAAATGGTGATTGAACGTTTCAGTCCCGCCCTCTACTCCTCACTGGGTATCTTTCTTCCGCTCATTGCCGTAAACTGCTCCATCCTGGGAGGGTCTCTGTTTATGCAGCAGCGTGAGTTTGCTAATGTGGGTATGGCTACTGCATACGGATTCGGATCCGGCATCGGCTGGTTGCTGGCTATTGTGGGTATGGCAGCCATCCGCGAGAAACTGGAATACTCCCACGTACCAAAACCGTTGAAAGGGTTGGGAATTACCTTTATCATCACGGCATTGATGGCTATCGGATTTATGAGTTTTTCCGGAATCAATATTTAATTCCACACAGATATTAACATCGTATACAAATAAAATTAAATACATAAGTATGAGCGTATTATTGAACGCGGGCGGATTAACGATATGGACGAGTGTCATTGTATTCCTGTTGATCATCCTTATCCTTGTTGTCATTATTCTTATCGCCAAGGCCAAACTGATGCCGTCTGGCAATGTAAAAATCACCGTGAACAATGAAAAAGAGCTGAACGTGCCCATGGGCAATACTCTGTTAACCACGCTCCAGTCTAAAGGTATCTTTCTTTCATCGGCTTGCGGAGGCGGAGGAACGTGCGGCCAGTGTCGTTGCCGCGTGGAGGAAGGTGGTGGTGAGATACTGCCGACCGAGAAAGGTCACTTCAGCCGCAAAGAGCAGTTGAATAACTGGCGTCTGAGCTGTCAGTTGAAGGTGAAGGACAACATGTCGATCATTGTTCCCGACGAGGTGTTCGGTATCAAGGAGTGGGAGTGCGAAGTGGTATCGAATCACAATGTGGCTTCATTCATCAAAGAGTTTGTGGTAAAGCTGCCGGAAGGAGAGAAACTCAATTTTAAGCCCGGATCGTACATTCAGATCAGGGTACCCAAATTTGATGCTATCCGTTATTCTGATTTTATCATCGAAGATGAATATAAAGGGGAATGGGATAAGTTAAAAATGTGGGATCTGGTATGCAAGAACGAGGAAGAAACCATACGCGCCTATTCGATGGCCAACTATCCTGCCGAAGGAAACATTATCACGCTGAATGTGCGGGTGGCTACACCGCCGTTCGACAAAGCAAAAGGGGGATGGATGAACGTGAATCCGGGGATTGTATCTTCTTACATCTTCAGCCTGAAGCCGGGCGATAAGGTAATGATGTCGGGTCCTTACGGCGATTTCCACCCCATCATCGACAGCAAGCGAGAGATGCTCTGGATTGGCGGGGGTGCCGGTATGGCTCCGTTGCGCTCACAGATCATGCACATGACCAGGACGCTGAAGACTACCGACCGCAAGATGAGCTACTTCTACGGCGCAAGGGCGTTGGTGGAAGCTTTCTATCTGGAAGATTTCCACGAGCTGGAACGGGAGTTTCCCAACTTTACCTTCCGTCTGGCGCTCGACCGTCCCGATCCGGTAGCCGATGCCGCCGGGGTAAAATATACACCGGGATTTGTACATCAGGTGATCTACGATACCTATCTGAAAGATCATGAGGCACCCGAGGATATCGAATACTACATGTGCGGTCCCGGTCCGATGGCCAATGCTGCACAGCGCATGCTCGACAGCCTGGGCGTACCGCCTGAGATGATTATGTTCGACGATTTCGGATAATTTTTGGTTATCAGTTATCAGGAATAATAATCAGTAGTTACATACATATTCTAAACAAAAATTTAACGGCACTCTCTTAGCGGGAGGGCCGTTAAATTTTTGAGGATCTGCGATGGTCGCATGAGCAGCGGAAGGGGGTATACGAAACGTGTAATACTGATCCGGGTTGTTTAAGGGAGAATGCGACTGACGGGCAATGATACCATGTCTCCGATATCGAGCATGGCGTTGATCAGAAAAACGGATTGGTATTCGTGCAGTGATTCCGTGGTGATTCTTTTTTCGGTGATCCTGCCTTCCCGGAGGAGCTTCTGCCGTTTGGTGCCGTTGAGCAGCCAGCTGTCGGGGGTGAAGAACAGGTTCCCCTGCCGGAAAACCACATTGCTGAAGGAGCTGTCGGTGATCAGCCCCCCGCGGGTGATCAGTATCTCGTCGGCTTCCCCTTTTCGTTCCAGCAGGTGGATAAGCTCCTTTCTGTCGGCGTACTTGTATGCATAGTCGGGTGCTGCCTCCACCAGCTGCAGCGATTGTATCCTTTTGGGCTGATATTTTTCGAAGGAGATATCCTGCAGGGTCTCCCGGTAGATGATGCGGCATTTCACTTTTGTATCGCGCAGCTCCCGGGGGAGGAGACTGAGGAGATCGGGCAGGGGAGGTACGTCAAACCGGAAACGGGCAGCCGTCAGCTGCATGCGGGTAATGTGTGCTCCTGCGTTGAGCAGTTCGCCGTGGTCTATGCAAATGGTTTCCAGAAACATATCTTGGAGGATTAAAAGGGTAAATAGATCTTTTGGCGTGCCTCATTGTATTCTTTCCGGCAGTCGCTTTGCGCTGTGATACCCCCGCCGCTGCGGAAGAAGCGCTGAGTGCCTTGCTGTTCGATGAAACGTATCATCACGAACGAATCAAGCATACTGCCATCGAAGTAACCGGCCACGCCGGTGTAATAGCCGCGCCGTTCCTTCTCTGCCTGACGGATGATCTTGAGTGTGGCCGGTTTGGGTGCTCCCGACACGGAGCCGGCAGGAAGTAATTCGAAGAACAAGGTACCGAGTTGCCGGAGATAGTCCGCCGGCAGAACGCCTTCAATCTCGGAACTTACCTGCAATATGGGGCCATTGTTCGTGAGCAGCTCATCGATATACCTGAAACGGTTTACCTTCACTTGTGAGGCGATGCGGCTCAGGTCGTTGCGCAGCAGGTCCACGATGGTGTTATGCTCTGCAGTCTCCTTGCGGTCGTTCAGAATGGTCTGCCGGGCATTGGTCTGGCGGGCGTCGATGGTCCCTTTCATCGGGAAGGTGATAATTTTTCCCTCCTTCATCTGTACAAAACATTCGGGTGAAAAGCAGACAAATTTACCGGGCAGACAGAGCCTGTACCGGGCGTGCGCGTACCGGAAAATATCTTCCGGCGAGAGCGATGTGCTGACCGGCGTTTTGATGGTGAGATTCGTGAGGTAGGAGTCGCCCCGTTTCAGTCCGTTCATAACGGTTTGAAACCGTTCCCGATAGGTAGGGTATGCTTCCGGGAAGGCTTCAAAATGATGGGGTGGCACCTTTTCCGGTAGCTGCGGTGCATTGCCTTTACCGTGAATGTCGAACAGTATCTCCTGTTGCGCCAACGGATCTGTCAGAAAAAAACCTTCCTCCATCTCGAAGTCGATGCCGAACAGGAAAGACTTTCTGCCTTGCCCCGCCTCGTTCATCTGTTGTCTGATATCACTGCAATGAATAAACATCCCGTAAAAGTAATATCTCCCGAACAATTTCAGGTCATTCTTGTTCAATAAAGTCATACTATTTCTACGCCCGGCAGAGTTCATACTTGTTTGGCTCCAGCTCTCAATGAACGAAATAGTTCATCGAAGTCATACTTTTTCCAACGAAACTTTCAGGCGACTGATAATGCTTCAAAGATCACCGTGACCCTTGTGAAAGTTTTATGGTTTTTCGGGCCGGTATATTTCGAATCGAAGATATTGGGCATAAATTTGGAACAGAATGAAATTTTTTTGCAGAAAAAGGTGGAAAAATTTTGCAGGTACGATTTTTTGCTGTTACTTTGCGGTCATTAAACAATTTTTTTATTGTTTGTCATGCATCATCAAATCGATATTCTGGTCATTTCTATTCTACTTCTGGTTCTGGAGAACTTCAGAGGGTGAGACTGGCATATCCATTATGTACGAATGCAAAAAATAGATGACCTTTCTCACCCGCGTGAGGAGGTTTTTTCTTTTATGTAGAAACGAAGATAATTGAGGATTATCATGGAGCGTATTTATGTTTTTGATACCACGTTGAGAGATGGCGAGCAGGTACCCGGCTGTCAGCTGAATACCATCGAGAAGATACAGGTTGCTCAGGCGCTGGAGCTGCTGGGGGTGGATGTGATTGAGGCAGGCTTCCCGGTGTCGAGTCCCGGTGATTTCAAGTCGGTGGTGGAGATCTCCAAAGCAGTAACCTGGCCGGTCATCTGTGCGCTGACACGTGCCGTGGAGAAAGATATTGAAGTAGCCGCCGAAGCGCTGCAGCATGCGAAGCGCAAGCGGATCCATACCGGTATCGGTACGTCGGACATGCATATCAAGTATAAGTTCAACTCCAACCGCGAAGAGATCATTGAGCGGGCGGTGAAGGCAGTGAAGCATGCCCGCCGCTTTGTGGACGATGTGGAGTTCTATGCCGAAGATGCGGGACGTACCGACAACGAATACCTTGCCCGCGTGGTGCAGGCTGTTGTTAATGCAGGAGCCACTGTGGTGAATATACCCGATACGACCGGGTATTGTTTTCCCGATGAATACGGAGCAAAGATAAAATATCTCATAGATAATGTAAACCTGAAGGACGCTATCCTCTCTACCCACTGTCATCAGGATCTGGGTATGGCAACGGCCAACACCCTGGCAGGGGTGATCAACGGCGCCCGCCAGGTGGAGGTGACCATCAACGGTATCGGTGAACGTGCCGGCAACACCTCGCTCGAGGAGGTGGTGATGGCATTCAGGAGCCACAAGGATCGGGGCTTCGAAACAAACATCAACACACAACATATCTACACAACCAGCCGCTTGGTGTCGAGCCTGATGAATATGCCGGTGCAGCCCAACAAGGCGATCGTGGGCCGTAACGCGTTTGCGCACTCCTCCGGGATACACCAGGATGGTGTGCTCAAAAACGTGGAAACCTACGAGATCATCGATCCGAAAGACGTGGGCATCGACGACAACGCGATCGTGCTGACAGCCCGCAGTGGACGTGCCGCACTGAAGAACCGCCTGTCGCTGCTGGGCGTGAAGCTGGAGGCCGAAGAGCTGGACAAGGTATATCAGCAGTTCCTGGAGCTGGCCGACAAAAAGAAAAATGTGAACGACGATGATATCCTGATGCTCGTGGGCAAGGAAGCACGCCTCCACCGGATCAAAGTGGACTACCTGCAGGTGGTCTGCGGCATCGGGGTGCGTGATGTGGCCAGCATCGGGCTGAACATTTCCGGTGAACATTTTGAGGCTACCGCTACCGGCAACGGCCCCGTGGATGCAGCCATAAAGGCTGTGAAAAATATTATCCGCAGAAAGGTAAAAATACAGGAATTCCTTATCCAGGCCATCGATCGCGGCAGTGATGATGTGGGAAAAGTACACATGCAGGTGGAGCATAACGACATGTTATACTACGGCTTCTCTGCGAATACCGACATTGTGGATGCTTCGGTGTAAGCATGAATTGAGGCGGTAAATAAGGTCACGGACGGATAAATAGCATCTGCTTTGCGGCAATAAGCGATAAGCAGTAAGCAATAAGCAAATCATCGAATCATCAAATCATCAAATCAACATAAATGAAGACGCTTTTCGATAAAATCTGGGACGCCCATGTGGTTGCCACCGTTGAGGACGGCCCCACCCAATTATACATTGACCGGCATTTGTGTCACGAGGTGACCAGTCCGCAGGCGTTTGCCGGGTTGCGTGCCCGGGGACTGAAGGTATTCCGTCCCGCACAGACAACACTGACGGCCGACCACAATATTCCCACCATGGGGCAGGACAGACCCATCCGCGATCAGGTCTCCCGTTTTCAGGTAGACACCCTGGCGAAAAATGCGGAGGAGTTCGGACTTACTTATTACGGGCTCAATAACCCTAGAAATGGTATCGTGCACGTGATAGGTCCGGAGAACGGCTATACACAGCCCGGGATGACCATTGTCTGTGGCGACAGCCACACCTCTACCCACGGTGCGTTCGGCGCCATTGCCTTCGGCATCGGCACCAGCGAGGTGGAGATGGTGCTGGCATCGCAATGCATCCTGCAGACACGGCCTAAAACCATGCGCATCAATTTCGAAGGAAAATTGAATGAGAAAGTGAGCGCCAAAGATATGGCGTTGTACATGATCTCGCAACTGACTACGGGCGGTGCGACGGGATACTTTGTGGAGTATGCCGGGGAAGCGGTACGTAACCTGACGATGGAACAGCGGATGACTCTCTGCAACCTGAGCATTGAGATGGGGGCGCGCGGCGGACTGGTTGCGCCCGATGAAACGACATTCAACTACCTTAAAGGACGTGAATTTGCTCCCAGGGGAGAGCAATGGGACAAGGCGCTGGCTTACTGGCAGACATTAAAAACCGATGATGGCGCTGTCTTCGACAAGGAGGTGACTTTCGATGTGTCGCAGATCAAGCCGATGATCACCTACGGTACCAACCCCGGCATGGGGATGCCCATCGACGGTACCATCCCGCAATTGGAGGATATCGATGAAGCAGGAAAGATTTCGTTCGAAAAGTCGCTGAAGTACATGGGCTTTGCACCGGGTGAAAAGCTGGAAGGAAAACAGATAGATTATGTGTTTCTGGGAAGCTGTACCAACGGTCGCATTGAAGATTTCCGCCTGTTCACGGAATATGTGAAGGGCAGGAAGAAAGCCGACAATGTGACGGCCTGGCTGGTGCCGGGCAGCTGGCAGGTACGTAAGCAGATTGAGGCGGAAGGACTGGACAAGATCCTCCATGAGGCCGGCTTTGAACTCCGTCAGCCCGGATGCTCCGCCTGTCTGGCGATGAATGACGACAAAGTTCCAGCAGGAAAGTATGCCGTTTCTACCTCGAACCGTAATTTCGAAGGCCGGCAGGGTCCGGGTGCCAGAACAATACTGGCGGGCCCGCTCGTGGCGGCAGCGGCAGCAGTGAATGGTAAAATAACGCAACCCTGAAATATGTATTCAGCTAAATCTTCGACTGACAATGTTTTGTGACCCATTTTCGATTCACAGGCTATCTGATAAGAACTCGCTTCGCTCAAACAGCTTATCAGATTACGCCTGTTTCATCGATGGGTATCCCACGAAACATTTATAGGTCTCATTTTTAGCGATATTCATTCGAGATGAACATGCGAAAGTTCAATAAATAATAAGCAAGAAAATGGAAAAGTTTCAGACAATTACATCAACATACGTACCCCTTCCAATAGAGAATGTGGATACCGACCAGATCATTCCTGCCCGCTTTCTGAAAGCAACAACCCGTGAAGGATTCGGCGACAACCTGTTTGCCGACTGGCGCTACGATAAAGAGGGCAGTCCCA
>JBDKRY010000201.1:0-16991 GCA_039683155.1 Proteiniphilum sp. | reverse complement strand
GCTCGCTTTATATTGTCGATCCACAACTCGAGCGGATTGGGGGAGGTTACGGTGATTTTGCCTTTGCCATAGCGATCTGCAGAGACATACAACGACAGCAGTTGAAATGCTTTTCCCTGCGTTGGTTTCTGCAGGAAGAAGAAGCCGTTCGTATCGGGTATCACCTCGGTCGTAAAGCGTTCCTGAGCAGGAAATGAAAGGGGAGAGGAGAGCAGCATCTCATCAGAATAGGGCTTATTGTTCAGGTCGATACTGTCCAGCATTACCGGTTTTTGGATCGGTATCGGTCCGAAAGAGTGCAGTCTTTGCGGTGTCACTGTCTCTTGTGCCTGAAGGTTCAACATTACGAAGACTCCCGCGATAATATACCAGCATTGTTGTTTCCTCATTTTACGTATTTTTTATTTCCAGACGTTGCGCTAAAAAACCGACGGCTTTAGCCGCTTATACTTTAGTCGGCTTTAGCCGAAGTATAATCCACCTACTTCAGTGGGTGGGTGTTGAGTTTTGATGATCAGACCCCGTCTTTTGACTTTGTCGCTCTTTCTCCGGACTGTTTGTCCAGACAAAATATCCGCCGAATGCACTTTGCCAAGCGGGTTCCCTGTGGAAAAAACCGTAGACTGCCGATCCGGAACCACTCATGGCTGCGTAGACCGCTCCCAGATCATACATCTGCTGTTTGATGGTGCGAATTTCGGGATATTTTTTGAAAACAGGGGTTTCAAAATCGTTTTTCATCCATGCTTTCCATTCATGAATGGGCTTTTTAACTATTTCCTTCAGCGATAGCTCCGGTTGTCGCGGCGTGATCAGCGAGTAAGCATCTTTGGTAGACATTCCTGCTTCCGGTTTCACAATGATGAGAAAGTAATTTTCCAGATCGAGTTCGATCGGTTCCCACTGATTCCCTGTGCCGGTAGCGTATACCGGTTTGTTGTGCAGGAAAAAAGGACAGTCTGCCCCTAACTTGCCTGCAAGCTCTATCAGCGCTTCACCGGAATAGCCCGGCGGGAAGGTGTCATTGAGCAGCTGCAGCATGAAGGCAGCATCCGATGATCCGCCTCCCAATCCCGCACCGGTAGGAATCTTTTTGAGCAAATGAATGTCGATGACCGGAAGCTGCTTTTCTGCACCGAACAATTGGAGTGCCTTGATCACCAGATTATCCTCTTCCTTGCCCGGGATCATGTTTCCTGTTTGAAAAAACCGGAATTTTTGCGCGGATGCAGGATACTGTCCGTCAGGGGTAGGGATAATCTCCAGCGCATCCCTCATGCCGATAGGATAAAAAATGGTCTCCAGGTTATGATATCCATCCGGCCGGCGGGAAACGATGTGTAGTCCTACATTTATTTTCGCATTCGGGAAACAGATCATGCAACGTTATTTTTAGGCAAAAGTACATGAAAATCGATGTATTTCCAAGGGCATGAAAAATAAAAATCAAGACAGCGGACGCTTGCCTTATATTTCCCGTGAACCCATACAACCCAATGGTACGATCTTAAGTAATTAATTGATCAGTGTGCAAAGTTTACAATTCAAATGCTGCCCGCACGCCCAGCTGTTTAAAGTTTGCTTTGTGAAACGAGCAGAAGAAGCCTGCATTGAAGAAGCGATTGCCGATACCATATCCCAACTCTGTGTAGGAGATGATTTGAGGCGTGTAGAGCTGGCTAAGGTATATTCTTTCCTTGTCGGCAAATTCCGACACAAAAGGAATATTATTGCAGATCAGAAAAGGGGTTTCAAACAGGATATGTGCCTGGACGTAGGAATCGGAAGCATTGTATAAATCGCGGTTCAGCAGGTTAAAGTTACCCCCCAGTCCGTCATTCCAGTTCTCAGGAAAGTTGTTTTTGGAGAAATAGACGAACTCGGCAAAATATTCTGTCTTCTGGTTGGCGAACTTTCCTGCGCCGATGTGATATTGTAGCGAGTTCATCAAACCAAACTGGATATTCTGACTAATATCGAACTCAATACGGTTGTATTCGGAAGTACTGCCCAGAATATCCAGAAAACTTCGTGAAAGTTCAATCTTGAATGTAGGGTAATCAGAACGCACATAAATTTTCTGCAGCCCTTCATATCTGTAATATTGCATGGGTGTCCAGCTAAGCCGTAGGTAAGGAGCAAAAGATTTTTTTGTTCCAAACATATCTTCAACAGGCTCATTCTCACCGAACATGGAGCGCAGCACCAAGGGCTTGTTTTTGCTATTACGGATGTGATAATCAATTCCCGTCTGCAGCAACAATCCGTTAATCAGCTCGTAAGAGTTGAACAGCTTGAAATAATAATCCTTGTAATAATTCACGGAGATATCGTCAAACATGAGTCCCTTGTTTATAAGACTGTCCTGTATCTGCTCTACAAACAGTGAACTGTAGGTGGGATTTCCAATTCCCACAGAAAACGTGGCGCTGCCCAGGCGATAAGGTTCATAATTCCAGGTGGTGGTGACATCCGTGAAAAACTCTTTCCTGTTGAACATGTATCCGACAAATGCGTTGACGTCTAACGTACGGTTATGCTTTAAATCGACATTAAACGATAACTGTTGGCGGTAGGTAATGCCATCATATGAATCATATCCCAGCATCAACGGATTTAATAAGCCCGAGTAACCGATTCTCGTTGAAAGGTACCTGTAATTTGAACTCATCACCACGCGTTGGGCAACCTGTTGGGCCCATTGTGCTCCGGAAAGAGAATCTATATCGGTTTTGTGTCTTGCTCTTTCTCCCTGCTGTTGCAGAAAATGGTTTATTACATCTTTCTCTCTGGCCTGTAAGGGGATGGGCCTCCGTTCCTCCCAGAAAACGGAGTCGCTGTGTATGGGTACCGAATCCAGCCGTATTTTGTAGGAATCGCTGATATTGAGTGAATGCACCTCCTCTTTGTTCTGCCGCAATTGGATATCCTTGTAGGTTATTTCAGCCAGATGCCGGCAGGCCAGCACATTTCCCAGATAAGATGCCGTCTGATATATCGTAAAACGCACAGGCAGGTAGTTTGTTATCCATTCATCACCCATGGTCATCTCAAAAGAAAAGTCCGAAAAGATGTCCAGTCCTTCACCCCGAAAAAAAGTAATCCGCCAGGTGCCTCTTTCCACGATAAATGATCCTTTCAGCAATTTTGTATTTTCGTAGACGGGAGAATAATGGATGTTGTAATAGGTTTTATCATTCTCCGTAAACGTTTGGTTGAGGGAATAGCGGTAATATTTTGCTGTGCTGAACCTGATAGGCATGAAAAAACTCTCATCATTGGTGGTTTCCCCGTAGATATTCATATTGAACAGTTCAAAAGGTATCATCTCCACATCTTTGCTCCCTGTGAGTGTTCCTGTCACATGACGAATGTCCTGAACATAGATGTTGGGATATTCAAAGCGGAAGTCACTGATCGTCTCAATCAATGCCGCGTCATTTTTGGGGTCATGCAGTACAAATTTCGGAATCAGATGGGTGTATTTGTACAAAAAATTTTTCTTGACAGTTTCTACATAGGTGCGTGTATATAGCTCGGCCGAGTAATTGTCTACCAGGTCGTTGTATTTTTCAGCAGCATTCATTGCTCTTTTCATAATCGTATCCGTCGGCAATGCCGATTCAAATGCGAAAGTGTTGAAAGAGAAAATGATGAGAAAGAATGTATATACAATGATTCCTTTTTTCATTTCGATATGCAAACATACATTTTTTTTTACGTGTAAAAATAATTTTCTTATTTCTTTTTTGTTACTTCATTGAAAAAGAATCATTATATTTGTGTTTTAGAACATAGTTCTATAGCATTCATGTCTGGGAAAAACAAAGAAGTAATCGACCTGTCGTCTTCATTATCCGATATATGGAAGATGTTGACAGATGAAGAGCGCAGCCTGTTACGCAGCAGTGCCCGTATCCTGCATTTCAAAAAAAATGAACTGATCTATCTTGATGATGACAGTCCCCGGTACCTGATGTGTCTGTTCAAAGGGAAGGTGAAGATTTTCAAAAGCGGGGTGGGGGGCAGAAGTCAGATCATCCGGATCATACGTCCCGTACAGTATTTCGGTTACAGGGCTTATTTTGCCCGGGAGTCTTATGTGACTTCGGCTTCGGCTTTTGAAGCGTGTACCGTATGCATGATTCCCATGGAATTGGTTGAGCAATTTCTCCGTAACAATGGTGATCTGGCGTTGTTCTTCATTCAAATGTTATCGGTGGATCTGGGTATCGCCGATCAACGGGTTGTAAACCTCACGCAAAAGCATGTTCGTGGCCGGCTGGCCGAATCGCTCATCTTTCTCAAAGAAAGTTATGGCCTGGAAGAAGACGGTGCAACCCTCAATATTTATCTGGCACGTGAAGACCTGGCAAGCTTGTCTAATATGACCACATCCAATGCGATTCGTACCCTTTCTAACTTTGTGAATGAACGTATTATTACCATTGATGGGAGAAAGATAAAGATCATTGATGAGGAACGGCTTCGTAAGATCAGTCGCATAGGATAACCTGTTTTTATCTAAAATTGTGATTTTATTTTTCTATTTTTAGAAACTCCTGCATACCTTTGCCCAATACTATTCATACGTGAAGCATGATTCGAAAAATAGCCCGTTCCATACTTACTTCTTATTACAGACCGGTGGAAAAATTCGTCAAGGATCCATTGGAAACACAACAAAAAACACTGAACTACCTGTTGGAGCATGGCCGAAAAACCCAATATGGGGCTGAAAATAATTTTGATACGATCAAAAATGAGACCGCTTTTCATACTGCGGTACCAGTGGTAACGTATGAGGATTTGCGTCCCTACCTTGACAAAATCATTGTAGGAAAACAAAACAATGTGCTTTGGGACACCCCCGTGAGATGGTTCGCCATGTCATCGGGAACCACGGAAGACAAAAGCAAATATATTCCCGTAACGAAAGAATCGTTATTCAACGGACACTATCGTGCCGGTTATCACATGTTGGGAATGTATGCCGTGCATCACCCCGACAGCTCTTTTATTTTTGGAAAAACACTCGTCTTAGGCGGTAGTCAACAGATTAACCGCATTGGCAATGGCATTTATACCGGGGATATTTCGGCAATATTGATGAAAAACCTGCCGGCGCCGGCCAGGCGAAGAAGAACGCCCGAGCGTATTGCATTGCTACCCGATTGGGAAGTAAAATTGCAAAAATTAACCGATTACGCCATCGGGAACGATATACGCGCTTTTGTGGGAGTGCCCTCCTGGATGCTTGTCCTGCTGAAAAAAATCACGCAGGAAACAGGTAGAGCTATTCCTGATGTATGGCCACACCTTGAAGTATTCTTTCATGGGGGAGTGAGCTTTCTGCCGTTTCGGGAACAATACGAAAAGCTGATTCCCTCCGAGCGGATGCGATATTGGGAAACCTACAATGCCTCTGAAGGTTTTTTTGGTGTACAGTTTGCACCGGATGCCAAAGATATGCTGTTGTTGCTCGATAACGAGGTTTATTATGAATTTATCCCCTCGGAAGAATGGGATAAAGCGCATCCGGAGACTGTCCCTTTGAGCGGCGTGGTAGTGGGCAGCCAGTACGCAATGGTGATTAGTACCAGCGGCGGGTTATGGCGCTACAAAATAGGGGACACGATTGAATTTACCGCAACGGCACCATACCTGTTTAAGCTGACCGGTCGTACCAAACAGTTTATCAACGCTTTTGGAGAAGAATTGATCATTGACAATACGGATAGAGCTATTGATGAAGCTTGTCGCCTGACTGCCGCAAAAATCACCGAATATACGGTGGCACCGGTCTATTTTGGAGATAATCATAACGGTGCCCATGAATGGATCATCGAATTTGAAACCTACCCTGCTGATATGGAGCTGTTTGTACATGCGCTCGATGAAAGCCTCAAAAAACTGAATTCAGACTACGAAGCAAAACGCTCGTACAATCTGTCGTTGGATGTTCCCATTGTGAGATCAGTGGAAAAGGGTGTCTTCTACGAATGGATGAAACAACGGGACAAAGCGGGCGGTCAAAATAAGGTGCCAAAGCTTTCCAACGACCGGAAATATGTGGAGAGCATCCTGCAATTTATTGCATCAAAATCCTAAAATTGAATAAAAACAGGATTCCATTGCCTTTAAATAAGAAAGATTCTGTAAATTTGCATGCTAAAACCGACTTGTAACGAAATGAGAATAAAACCTATCTGTTTTTTGCTACTTGCTTTGGTGTTGGGTTCCTGTAGTGAGTACAACAAGATTTTGAAAAGTACCGACAGAGACCTAAAATACACCTACGCCAAGAAATATTTTGAAGAGGGAAAGTACAATCGGTCCATCACACTCCTCGAAGAATTGGTGACGTTCATGAAGGGAACCGCTCAGGCAGAGGAGTCGTTGTATCTGCTGGCCCAGAGTCATTACAACTCGAAAGATTATTATTCTGCTACGGAAGTGTTCACCACTTATTATAATACATACCCCAAGGGGGAGTATGCGGAACCGGCGTTGTTTTATTCAGCATACGGTATGTATCTGGACTCTCCCGACCCACGGCTGGATCAGAGCAAAACCTTTCGCGCTATTGCTGAGTTTCAAAAATATATTGAACGTTATCCGCAGACCGAAAGAGGTGAACAAGCGAAGAATTACCTGTTTGAGCTGCAGGAAAAACTGGCTTACAAAGAACTTCTGGCGGCGCAACTATACCTGAATCTGGGAAATTACATGGGGAATAATTACGAATCGGCGGTGATTACAGCACGTGAGGCAATGAAAAGTTATCCCTATTCCAAATATCTGGAGGATTATCAGATTACCATTCTTCGTGCCCGTTATGAGTTTGCCCGGCGCAGTACACTCCGCACACAGCCCGAACGTTATCGCATGGTGGTTGATGAGTATTTCAACTATACAAACTCTTTTCCGGAAGGTAAATACACCACCGAGGCCAATGCATATTATCGTGAGTCGCAAGAGAAAATAGAAGTCTTGCCTGCCACCTGAACAAAAAAAATAATTAATTGATATAGTGCAAATGGATTATAGAAAAATTGCTGCCAACTCCAACACGGAAACACAGGATGTGATGAAATTAGCAGAACCTGTTGGAAACATATATGAAATGGTGCGCATAATCAGTAAGAGAGCCAACCAGTTATCTATTGAAATGAAACAGGACCTCGATACCAAGCTGCAGGAGTTTGCCTCCTTCAGCGATAATCTCGAAGAGGTCTTTGAAAATCATGAGCAGATAGAGATTTCCCGTTTCTACGAGAAGCTGCCCAAACCAACCCTTCTCGCCATCGAAGAGTGGAAAGAAAACGAGATTTATTACCGCAATCCTGCAAAAGAGAAAGAGTTGTTCTGAGATTATGCTGCAACGAATTCAGACACTTTTTTTATTATTGGCTGCTGCCGCCATGCTTATAGCATCGGTGACGCCGCTTGCCTTTTTTATGCATAATGGAGATAAAGTGGTTTTTGAGGCGATGGGGATTTATCTGAACGACGTTTTCAATGATTCAACATGGGGATTGTTCGTGGTGGGCACCATAAGTTCGGTATTATCACTGATCACGGTCTTTCTCTATAAGCAGCGGATGCTGCAGATACGCCTGTCGATCTTCAATATTGTGCTGATGATCGGTTTTTACCTCTATTTTGGTTTTGTCCTCTATAAACTCTTTTCGGTAGAAAGTGTACAGTTTCAGAAGGTGGGTGTAGGTATTATCATGCCCGTTATTGCCCTCATTCTTACTGTTCTTGCCATCCGGAAAATAGGTGCCGATGAGGTTTTGATCCGGTCGTTACACAGATTGAGGAAGTAAAAACAGAAACGCTGAAAAAATTTCAGAACGTCCACTCCTCCGACGTCTTTGTTTTTTCAGTTTCAACGGGTACCGGCGCTTTTGTTTTAATAGGTTCTGTTATCTTGTTTTGAACACCCGAACCTTTGTAATATTGCAATACGTTTGGCATGATTTTCTCTAAGTTCGCAATCCGTTTGCTGTCCGTAGGGTGTGTACTGAGGAATTCGGGTATCTGCGCACCACCCCCGCTCTGAGCCATCCTCGTCCAGAAAGGAACAGCTGCCTGAGGATTATACCCCGCAATTGCCATAATGATTAATCCTATTTCATCGGCTTCATACTCTTGCTTGCGCGCATAGGGCATCATCACACCATACTGGGCGCCAAGTCCGAACACCGTGCTTCCCAGTTGCTGCATCGCCTGTGAATTACCCAGCAGTCCGCCAGCGACGGCTCCGCCATATTGCAGCGCTACCTGCTGGCTGAGCCTTTCGTTGGAATGTTGGGCTATCACATGGGCGATTTCGTGTCCCATAACCACAGCCAATGCTTCTTCTGTTTGGGTAACCGGCAATAATCCTGTATAAATAACTACCTTACCTCCCGGCATGGCAAAGGCATTTACGGTGTTCTCCTTCACCAGGTTGAATTCCCATGAAAAATTTTCTAATTCCGATGCATAGCCGTTATTGGTATAAAATGTTTCCACCGCATTCGCGATGCGCGTGCCAACGCGATTAACCATCAGAGCATTGGTCGTACCCCTTTCAACGGGCGCAGTACGCATAAAATCCTGATACTGTTGCAGACTCAATGCAATAACTTCCTGATTCGATACCAGTTGCAATTGCCTTCTTCCCGTAAAGGGAACGCTTCCGCACGATTCAAGCAGGAGTGCCATTAAAAACAGCGCTAACGGAATTTTAACCGTTTGGATTACATGAACTTTTTTCATAGACTTACTAATTTATCTTTATGGTTGATATAGGCACTTTGGTCGCCAACTTTACCAACATGTTGTTTAAATCTGCATGTTGTTTATGTCGTACCCAATTCCCGCTCTGCGGCTTTTTTTCGGTTTATCCGGAAAAAACGTAGCTTCTTATTCGCAGTAACCGTACAATAAAAACGGTATCTGAACGAGATGAGGAGCAGCTGTACCTTTAAAACAGTTTTCTACAAAAGAAGTTTATTTTCTGCCTATTTTTATCTCTTTTTATCTGCTCCCTCTCACCCCGCAACATTTATCGTTTCTTATTGATGTATCATGCGTATCAGTTTTTGCGGGTTCCATTGGAAAAATCTTTTTGTACTTACTCCCAAATTTCCTATCTTTGAACAATTATTTTTTCATAAACACAAACACATAGGCTTGAGAAATACGGTTTCGGTTTTCACACCGTCGCCGTAGTTTCTGCATATTAAACTGATGTATGTCTCCTACACAAATAAACGACGACGATATTACCGATAAAAGCGAATTGAGCGAAGAGGAAGAAACAGACCTTTCCCTCAAATCGATGTCAAGTTCCAAAATACCCGTTAAATTAAGCGATGATAGTACGCTTAATCTCTCCAAAATGTATCAAAACTGGTTTTTGGATTATGCTTCGTATGTAATCCTGGAACGGGCCGTCCCGCATATCTCCGACGGGCTGAAACCGGTTCAGCGTCGTATCCTGCACGCAATGAAGCGAATGGATGACGGTCGCTTCAACAAGGTTGCCAACATCATTGGAAATACCATGCAGTTTCATCCGCATGGCGATGCTTCCATTGGCGACGCATTGGTACAGTTAGGACAGAAAGATTTACTGGTGGACTGCCAGGGTAACTGGGGAAATATTTTTACCGGTGACGGGGCAGCAGCACCCCGCTACATCGAAGCCCGTTTGACGAAATTTGCCCTCGAGGTACTGTTTAATGCGAAAACCACCGAATGGAAACCTTCGTATGACGGTAGAAACAAGGAGCCGGTCACGCTACCGGCAAAGTTTCCCCTGCTGCTGGCCCAGGGTGCCGAAGGCATCGCGGTGGGTCTCTCCTCCAAGATATTGCCCCATAACTTCAATGAGTTGTGTGATGCGGCCATTGCCTATCTGGAAGGAAAAGACTTTCATCTTTTTCCCGATTTCCAGACAGGGGGATATATTGATGTAGAGAAATACAACGACGGTGAACGCGGCGGTTCGGTGAAAGTACGTACTACCATCTCTAAACTGGACAACAAAACCCTGGTCATCAGAGATATTCCCTACGGAAGGACTACCGCAAGCCTGGTAGAATCTATCCTGAAAGCAAACGAAAAGGGAAAAATTAAAATCAAAAAAGTAGACGATATCACCGCACAGAATGTAGAGATACAGGTGCAGCTCGCACCCGGTGTGTCGTCTGATAAAACCATCGATGCCCTCTACGCTTTCACTGATTGCGAAATCAGCATCTCTCCCAACTGTTGCGTCATTGACAAAAACAAACCTCATTTTCTTACTGTCAGCGACGTGCTACGGGTGTCTGTCGACACAACAAAAGAAAGTCTTCATCTTGAGCTTGAGATTGAACGGCATGAAAAACAGGAGGCATTATTGTTTGCGTCGCTTGAAAAAATATTTATCGAAGAACGCATTTACAAGGACAAGGAATTTGAGAATGCCAAAAATATGGATGCTGCCATAACCCATGTTGATAAGCGCCTGGAGCCATTCAAACCGACCTTTATTCGCGAGATTACGCGGGAGGATATCCTCCGGCTCATGGATATTAAGATGGCGCGTATTCTCAAGTTCAATTCCGACAAAGCCAACGAGATTATCGCGAAGCTTCTGGAGGAAATCGATGAGATTACCCACCACCTCAACCATCTGGTCGACTACACCATCTCCTGGTACCTTATGCTCAAGGATCGTTATGGAAAGAATTATCCGCGGAAAACGGAAATACGTAGTTTTGAAAACATTGAAGCGGTAAAGGTGGCCGAAGCCAATGAGAAATTGTTCGTGAACCGTGAAGAAGGATTTATCGGCACCGGTATGAAGAAGGATGAATTTGTATGCAACTGTTCCGATATCGACGACATTATCGTCTTCTTCAAGGACGGTAAATACAAGGTGGTTAAAGTCAGTGAGAAAATGTTCGTGGGAAAAGGAATTCTCTATGCCAGTGTGTTCAAGAAGAACGATAAGCGTACCGTCTACAACGTGGTTTACCGCGATGGCAAGACATCGCCTTACTACATAAAACGTTTTCCGGTGACCGGCGTTACCCGCGATAAAGAATATGACCTGACCAAAGGAAAACCCGGTTCCCGTATTGCATACTTCAGCGCAAACCCCAACGGTGAAGCTTTAACCATCAAAGTAATTTTAAAACCCAAACCACGCTTGCGAATCCTGCAGGTTGAAAAGGATTTCAGCGAAGTAGACATCAAGGGACGCGGCGCCATGGGTAATATTCTCACCAAAGCTGAGGTACATCGTATTCAATTGAAACACAAGGGACTTTCCACACTGGGCGGACGCAAAGTGTGGTTCGACCCTGATGTGCTCCGGCTTAATTATGAGGGGGGCGGGAAATATCTCGGTGAGTTCCAGGGCAACGATATGATCCTTGTGATTACCCGCAGCGGTGATTATCATATCTGCAATTTCGATCTGACCAATCATTTTCCTGCCGACATTTATCATATAGAGAAGTTTGACGAAGGAAAAATATGGTCCGCAGCACTGTTCGATGCCGATCAGGGATATGCTTACCTGAAACGTTTCACCCTTGAAGCATCTGAAAAACCACTCAATTTTCTGGGGGATAACGCCGGTTCACAATTATTTTTGCTTACCGACGTGGTATATCCGCGGGTAAAAGTTATCTTTGGCGGAAATGATGAGTATCGCGAACCGCTGGTAATTGATGTGGACGAGTTTATCACCGTTAAAAGTTACAAAGCAAAAGGAAAACGGATATCTAACTTCGCGGTGAAAACGGTGGAAGAACTTGAACCTACCCGATTCCCCGAACCGGAACCGGAGCTACAGGAGACAATGAAGGTGGAGATAGACGAGGAAAATGGGGACAGTCCCGTCTCAGATGCTGATTTGCGGGATGAAATAACAGGTCAGATGAAATTATTTGATTAGTAATCGTATGAAACGAGCATCGGTACTGATAAGTGTATGGATCATTTTTTTCTGTATCCTGTTTTCGCAGGAAAACCCTCCTTTTTATGAGAGAACAGTAAACCAATCCACGCTGTTTGGTATCGGTAAAATCTTTTTATCGGATAGCTATCTTTCTCCGCTTACCTACAGCGGAATCAGTATGTCACTGATGCACGACCGGATAAAAGGATCACCTCATTTCGACGGAAAGCTGCTTGTCCAGCAACAATTTCAAATACAGGCAGGCATCACTGAAAATCCTACTGCTTCGGCTTCGGAATACTATGGCGACATCAGTTATTATCTCAACGGCCTTTATCCCGTGTGGCAATCGTCCCGTTTCCGATTATTGGGGGGTGGCGGATGGGAGGCTTCCCTGGGCGGTATTTACAATGTCAGGAATTCAAATAATCCGGGGTCGTTAAAGGTATCCACCAATCTCAATCTTTCGGCAATGGCTGTGTACAACTGGCGTTGGATAACTTTCCGCTGGCAACTCTCTACACCCTTCGTCGGTATGTTTTTCTCTCCGGAGTATGGTCATTCGTACTATGAAATATTTACGCTGGGCAATAACAAAGGAACAGTTCACTTCGGCTCATTTCATAACCAGCTTTCGCTGCGTAATTATTTTACGGTAGATGTTCCCCTTCGCAATATCACGCTGCGTGCAGGCTATCTGGGAGATTATTACCAAACAGATGTAAATGAACTTGTCACAAAAATTGTCTCCCATCAGTTTATGCTGGGGCTGTCGTTTGAGTCACTGAATTTCTGAGGAAAGAAGGCACTTCGCAACCCATCGCTGAAGAGCAGCTATTATTGATGACAGAATAAGCATTAAATAATCCTATGAAGTATAATTTTGACGAGGTTATCGATAGAACCCGGACTGACAGTGTAAAACTGGAGAAATTAAAATCACTGTACGGACATGATGATCTGATCCCTTTATGGGTGGCCGACACCGATTTCAAATCGCCCCCGGCAATCATAGAAGCACTGCATCGACGGGTTGAACATGGTATCTTCGGATATACGGTTCCCCCTGAAAATTATCTCAATGCAATTATCCGATGGCTGCAAAGACGGCATGACTGGGAAGTAAAAAAAGAGTTTATTAATTTTGTACCCGGTGTGGTGAAGGGAATAGCTTTTGCCATCGATGTATTTACGGAAAAAGGAGACAACATTATTATTCAACCGCCGGTATATCATCCCTTTCGTTTGGTTCCCCGAGCCCTGGAGCGTACCGTGGTCAATAATCCCCTTATTCTGGAGGATGGCCGGTATCGGATGGATTTAGATGGTTTACGGGATATTATCTCCCAACAGACATGTAAGATGCTTATTTTGTGTAATCCCCACAACCCCGGAGGAAGAGTGTGGGACGCCGGTGAACTGCGGGAACTGGCAGAGATTTGTTACGATAACGGAGTGATGGTGCTCTCCGATGAAATTCACTCCGATATGGCTTTGTCCGGCTTCAAACATATCCCTTTTGCTACGGTCTCCGGAAAAGCGGAAGAGATTAGTCTGACACTGATGGCGCCCAGTAAGACGTTCAATATTGCCGGCATCGTCAGTTCATTTGCAGTAATACCCAATAAAAAAATCAGGGATAAATACCTTGCCTACCTGGAACCACGCGAGCTCTCTCAGGGAACCATTTTTGCCTATACTGCCACAACAACCGCTTACGAGGAATGCGAAGATTGGCTTAAGCAAATGGTTGATTATGTGGAAGATAATGTCGATTACGTAAATAGTTACCTGAAGAAGAATATTCCGCAGATAAAACCCATTTTACCGGAAGCTTCCTTTTTGGTATGGTTGGATTGTCGTGCATTGCACCTTTCCCAACCTGAGCTGGTTCGCCTGTTCCTGGAGAAGGCACATCTGGCATTAAACGATGGTACGATGTTTGGGCAGGGTGGTGAAGGTTTTATGCGACTCAATGTCGGTACATCGCGGCTGGTGCTGGAGAAAGCGCTAAATAATCTAAAAAATGCGGTGAACGGATAAACATCGGGAATGATAGATTGTTTCAATGGATAGGTCAATTATTTTATTTACATACTAAACACAAATAACAATGAGGATTTCAGACAACAAATATGTCAGCCTTACATACGATTTAAATGTGGGCGAAGGCGAAGAACGTGAATTGATGGAGCAGGCGACAGCCGAAAGGCCTTTGGAGTTCATTTTTGGTACCAACTCCATGCTTGAAGCGTTTGAAAAACAGATCGACGGTCTTGAACAAGGTGATACATTTTCTTTTCATCTGACCCCGGAAGAGGCTTACGGAGATTATGACGATGACAAGATCATTAAACTGCCTAAAAATATTTTTGAGGTAGATGGGAAGATTGATGAGGAAATGCTCTTTGAAGGGAACACTGTGCCTATGATGGATGCATCAGGCAACCGCTTAATGGGGTCTGTTGTGTCCATTGAAGAAGATGTGGTGACCATGGATTTCAACCATCCGCTGGCGGGTGAGAACATGCATTTTGAGGGTACTGTCATGGGCGTACGCGAAGCATCAGCCGAAGAGATTGCCGCTTTGTTTACCGGAGGCGGTTGTGGTTGTGGATCGGGTGGTTGTGGCTCCTGTGGAGACAACGGCGATGAAGGCGGTTCCTGTGGTTGCAGTACCGGCTCCGAAGGCTGCGGATCAGGGTGTAACTGTAACTAAAAAATAAATGGTAATTTTATTCACCCGGATAGGGGTGTTACGATATGAATACATTCGGAACCATTTACAGATTAACCTCATTCGGTGAATCACACGGTGTGGCTGTGGGTGGTGTGATTGACGGCTGCCCCCCGGGCCTGGTGCTGGATATGGACTTTCTTCAGGCCGAATTGGACAGGCGGCGCCCGGGTCAGTCGCGCATTACTACACCGAGAAAAGAATCTGACAAAGCAGAGTTGCTCTCTGGCGTGTTTGAAGGAAAAACTACCGGTGCACCCATTGGCTTTATCGTGCGAAACGAAAATCAGCAATCCTCAGATTACGACAACCTGAAAGAGGTTTTTCGCCCTTCACATGCCGATTTTACCTATCAACAGAAATATGGCCTGCGTGATTACCGCGGCGGCGGTCGTTCATCCGCCCGTGAGACCATCGCCCGCATTGTTGCCGGTGCTGTGGCCAAACTTTGGCTCCGTCAGCATCAGATCGACATAAAAGCTTACACCTCGCAGGTGGGAGAGGTAGCGCTTGAGAACGATTACAGGAAATATGATCTTTCCCGTACCGAGGACAACATGGTGCGCTGCCCCGATCCGGATGTGGCGGAACAGATGATCCGTCTCATCAACGAAGTACGCTATCAGGGAGACACCATCGGCGGTGTCATTACCTGCGTGATTAAAGGTACACCCGTTGGACTCGGAGAGCCTGTCTTCGGGAAGCTCCATGCATCACTCGGTGCTGCCAGGTTAAGTATTAATGCAGTCAAAGGATTCGAGTATGGTATGGGATTTAATGTCACCGGTCGGGGCTCGGAGGTAAACGATTCATTTTATAATGATCACGGTACCATACATACCCGCACAAATTACTCGGGCGGCATTCAGGCGGGAATCTCCAACGGACAGGATATCTATTTCCGTGTGGCATTCAAACCGGTATCCACCATTCTCACTGAGCAACAGACGGTGGACATCCATGGCAACGACACCACCATCAAGGCCAGGGGCAGACACGATCCCTGTGTGCTGCCACGCGCCGTCCCCATCGTGGAAGCAATGGCAGCCATGACAATTATGGATAATTTTTTGTTGGCGAAAACGAAAATGAGTGAGGTTTAATCGGATGAAGTTACGCTATATGACACTGTTGCTGTTTGTGGTTGCCGGACTTTTGGCTGCGCAGCCAAAAGCCTGTTTTACACCGGAAGACCGGCTCATCTTCGATCAATATCTCTCCTACATCGGGCCTTATCAGCATCACTCCACCGATACGCTTCTGGAAAAAACGGCGACCTTCTTTCTGGGGAAACCCTACGTAGCCAATACCCTCGAAATAACAGATGAGGAGATGCTGGTGGTGAACCTTCGTGAGTTTGACTGTACCACGTTCGTGGAAACGGTGATCGCGCTGACCCGTACAGCAAAGCTGGAAAAACCATCTTTTGATGCTTTTCTGGCCGAACTGCAACAGATACGCTACCGTAACGGAGAGATAAACGGATATGCTGCACGACTTCATTATACTTCCGACTGGATGTATGAGAACGAACAAAATGGACGGGTAAGGAATCTATCTGCGGTTTTGGGTGGCATACAGGAAGAGAAACCGATCCATTTTATGTCTGCCCACAGAGATGCCTACAAACGCCTGAAAACGGATGATGCAGTCCTGCAGGAGATTATGACCGTGGAGAAAGAGATCAACAGGAGAGGGGGTTTTGCCTATCTCCCCAAAGCGAAGATAGCTTCGATTGCAAGCCATATTCCGCATATGGCGATGATTGGTTTTACCACCGATATCGAAGGATTGGATATTTCGCATGTGGGTTTCGCTTTTCAAAAAGAGGACAAACTAACCTTTATGCATGCTTCCAGTGCCCGGAAGAAGGTGGTAATAGATGAAAAAAAACTCAGCGACTATTGCGCGGGTCAGAAGTCATGTACCGGTGTTCTGGTTGCTGAACTCATGTGAACCCGTCACGATCACCATTGTCATCCCTGGCACTATGAACCTTCTGTCTCATCCTTGCGAATACTGATTTTCCAGTTTCTCCTTCATTTCTTTTGCCGGAGGAATGTTGGCCGGTTTAGGCTGGAGCAGGGAGTGATACAGATCGGGATTACGAAGTACCTCTACTGCTTTATCGAACACTTTGTCGTCGGAAAGCTGGTGAATGAGTACTCCTTTTTTGTAATAATGGCGCTGTACGATTTCCGATTCAATCATGCGGCTGATATTTTTCCTGAATAATTCAAGATCGCGATCCAGATCGGGATGCAACTTTGCCTCCAAAGCTTTGTATTCTGCGGAGGCCACATC